>JAFSTJ010000086.1 GCA_017450525.1 Victivallales bacterium
CAGGGGCCGCGAACATGGACGCCCAGCGCCGCATGGAGACACAGGGGCCGCGAACATGGACGCCAGCGCCGCATGGAGACACAGGGGCGGCTGGACATTAGCGGTCCATTATGCTTAACTTTTTTCTATATTGTGTTGGTGTCATGCCGAAATGCTTCTGAAAGCGTTTTGTGAAATAGCTGCTGTCTATCATATTGACGCTGACTGCGATTTCCTCAATGGAGAGGCGCTTCGTCTCCAGTAACACTTTAGCCTGACGAAGACGCGCCTGCTCCCTGAACTGCCGTGGCGACTGTTTGAACACGCGTTTGAATTCCGCGAAGAATGAGGCGTGTGACATTCCGCACTGGGCGGCGATTTTATCCATGGACATAGTATTGTCAGGCTCTTTGAGCAGTTTTGCGGCCAGGAACATGCGGCGGTCTGTATATCTGTCCTGTGATTGTTCTATGCGGTTGCCTCGTAGAATGATGTTTTCCAGAATATTGTTTGCGAGCAAATGCCATTCGCCTTCGCATTCACGGACAAGGCTAACTGTTTCCAGCAGGCTTCGCAATATCCTGGCGGATTCTTTTTCAGGCGGATTGATTCTGTATATTCCTGGCTTGATTTCTGGCCAATGCAGGGGCAGGTAAAGCGAGAACATTGCCCAATAGGCATCCCACTGGCCATTTCGGGTGAAGATTCTTTCGCTGGCTGGCTGTAGCAAGAAGAATCCTCCTGGTATTAGATCAATAACTTCATTTCCGTTTTTCACACGGCAGCGGCCTGACATCACTCTTATGAGATTCCATGCGTCTGGATGCAGGCCTTGCCATGTCATGCTGCCTGACTGTGCAAAACTTCTGCCTGCGACAATGTCCAGATCCTGGTATGGACTTACCCAATTTTTATTTTTGTATGAAATGACCATTTTTTTAGATTATTTATCCTTGTTAAATAGTGAATTTTTCGTACAATATAACACAAATAACAAAAAACAAGCAATTCTGAAGGAGATTGAGATGAAGAATCTGACGGTCGGGTGCTATTATTTCCCGAATTTTCATATAGGCGATGAACGCAATTCGGCTTATCACGGAAGTTCCTGGAGCGAATGGGAACTGGTGAAGCACGCGCAGCCCCGTTTCCCCGGGCACAAACAGCCCAAGATTCCTGTATGGGGCTATGAAAACGAGGCAGAGCCATCTGTCATGGCGCGAAAGATTGATGTGGCCGCCGAGCATGGCATCGACTATTTCATATTCGACTACTATTATTACAATGATGGGACATTCCTTGAAAACTGCCTCAATGATGGCTTTCTTAAGGCAGAGAATATTTCGCGTATAAAATTCGCCCTGATGTGGGCGAATCATGACTGGCAGGACATTCATCCATGCGGGCGCAGACAGCGTACTTTGCTTTATCCAGGCTGCGTGACGCAGGAGACATTCGAGGCCATGAGCCAGCATGTGATTCAGAAATATTTTCTGCATCCCGCGTATTATAGGATTGACGGTGCCCCATATTTCTCCATTTATCAACTTTCGGAATTCATTAAAAGTTTCGGCGGCGTTCACGGTGCACGCAAGGCGCTGGACGGTTTCCGCGAGGCGTCACGGTTTGCGGGAGCGGGCAATCCACATTTGAACTGCGTGGTCTGTGGCTGCCCGCTTCTTCCCTGCGAAGGGCGAGTGCTGAACATGCCTGAGCTTGTGAATGAGCTTGGCTTTGATTCCGTCACTAGCTATGTATGGTTCCATCATGTCACCCTGGGAAAGCAGCACACTGTCGATTACCAGAGCATCTGCGACCATTACTTTGAGAGCTGGAAAGAGATTTGCGGGCAGTATGCGATTCCGTATTATCCGAACGTGACGGTAGGCTGGGATTCATCTCCACGCACGCTTTTGACTGACTGCTGGAGCCCTGATGTGGGGTATCCATATACACCTGTAATCACTGGAAACACACCGGACAGATTTCGTGCGGCACTGCTGCGCTGCCGTGAGAGGATGACGGAACTTGGGCTTCCGACAATGAACATCAATAGTTGGAACGAATGGACCGAGGGCAGCATGCTTGAGCCTGAACAGGAATATGGCTACGGTTATCTTGAGGCAGTCAAGTCCGTCTTTTGCACGGAAAATAAATGAAGAACAAATAGAAGGGTTGTGGTTCATGTTTGGAAAATCACTTATTATCGCATGCCTGGCAATGGTTTTCGTATGTTTCGCGGAGGATAAGCCTGCGCCTCTTCCATTCAAGCAGGATCCACCGATTCAAATAGACGGCGTGCTTGATGACTGGCATGATGTTCCCGTCGTTTATGAATTGAATGGGAAGCAGCATCTTTTGCCAGAGGACAATACGGAAGCGAAATGGAAGGGTGCCTCTGATTTTAGCGGCAAGGTGATTCTTTGCTGGAAGCCCAACGGGTTGTATTTTGCGGCTGACGTAGTGGATGACAGCGTTTCGCAAAAGCATGGTGGCTCAAAATTATTCTACGGGGACCATATTGAATTGTTTCTTGACACCACGCCTTTGCTGCCAGGGGACAAGGTATTCGGCAAGGGGCAGTTCCACATCGGCATAAGCCCTGGCGATTTTGAAGCAGTCAAGCCAGAACTCTATTGTTTCTTCCCTGAAAAAACGCTATTGAAAGAAACTGCATACGCTTCGGCGCGGACTGAAAACGGGTGGCGCATGGAAGTTTTCCTGCCTTGGAAGGCTTTAAGCTTGCCTGAAACACTATTGGAAGGAACACCGATGAATATTGAAATCTGGCTTTCCGATACGGATGCCGCCAATGATTCCGTTCAGAAGTGCGTTATGACAACAGGCTCCATACATTGGAAATTCCGCATGCGAGAGGGCATGAAACGTTTCATCATGACTGATGCCAACGGCACAATAAGGCATAATCCATATAATGACATCAAGCCTGTGAAGTTGTATGATACCGTGACAATCGGTAAGGAATGCTCGCAAAAGCAGGTTGTGAAACTAGTTGCGGCGCCAGCTGGAACTGTCCATGTCCTGTCCATGAAGGCCCGTCTGAATTCCTCAAGGCTAAATGGCTATGCCAGCGCATTGAAAATCTCCGTGAACGGTAAGGAAGTGGCTGGCGATAAACTTTACAACCGCCCGCTGACTGTCGAGAACAAGAAAGGCGTGCCTGTGAGCTTTTATGACAAGCTTGGCTTTGTGGTTCCATATACTGGACCAGACGACTTTTACAGCGGGAACCAGAAGGGAACCTGGCTTCAGTGGTTCAAGGAGCATGTCAATCTCCATGATTTCGAGTTCGACATTTCATTTGCCGCCAAGGAAGGCGACAATGAAATCGAGATATCCAACAACCACAAGACCAGTGAACTGTCATTGAAGGATGTGAAGATATCCCTGAAAGCGCCTCGTGTGGTGAAGAAACGCCGTGAGGCACCGACTGGACCGCTGCCTCTGGTGCGTCCAAGCGGAAAGCATAAAATTGATTATGCAGTGCTGTCACGGCAAAATCCCCTGCGCCTTAAACTTGGGGCAAAGAACTGGAAAGTAAAAAGCCAATTTTCCACGCCTGACGGCAAATGGGTGTCTGGTTCAAACCAGTATTTTTCACATCGGCGCACTCTTGAGCTAAAGGATGAGGCGGTCATTGTCAATGACGTCTTTGCGAATCTGACGGATGAGCCTCTGCCTTTGATGCAGCGGCATGAAATCGTCATATCGGGTGATGGCAGAAAGTTTTTCATCAACGGCCTTGAGGCAATACCCAGCAATGAGAAGTCGCAGAGTTTCAACGCCAGTAGCTTCGGTGCATCCAAGGAGGGTGGCATAGGAATGTTCCCGCTGAACAAGGAATTTCAGGTACATGCAGAAAATTACATTTCGGGGAATGATGTCATTGGTCTGTGCGACCAGAGTTATGTTCTGCCGCCGAAAGCAACTGCAACTCAGAGATTCGCGGTGATACCTGTTGAATCTGGTGATTATTGGGATTTCATAAATCCGTTGAGGCGGCTTGTGGGCGCGAATTTCCGCGTGGATGGTCCCATGGGCACGTTCATGTCGGTCAACAATCAACTTTGGTGGACCGATGAGAAGCTGAAGGCCAGGGTGACGACTCGTAACGTGGAGATTTTTTTGGTTGACACTGGATTGGTCCTTCCTCATGGGAGCACTTATGCATCCACTGGAAAAATACCATTCATGGAGGACACGCTCAAACGGCTCAGGCGTCTATTCCCCGACAAGAAACTCATATTGTATCTTCACACCCAGATTGAAAAGGCAAAGGACGCGGAGCAGCTGTTCCCTGGCGCACGTGTGATGAACAAGAATGGCTCTCCTGCATTTTACGGCATTCCCGAAAGCAAATTATTTCTTTGCATAGAGGGCAATTCCTACTCCAAGATGATTGAATCCAAGATACAGCATTATCTCAGCATGGACATTGACGGATTCTTCTGGGATGAAATGGCCGCTTCAGGAGTGAAATACCATTATGGCGAGCCTTGGGATGGCTGCTCGGGGGATATTTCCCTGAAGACCCACAAGCTGGAAAGGTTTAAATCCTCTGTGCCTTTGCTGCAAATGCACTGGCATGTAAAGATGATAGAGCAATTCAAGAAGAAAGGCAAGATAGTCTTTGTGAATGGGCGTACTTATGGGGAACTGCAGTCATTCAAACTGCCTGTGGTGGTGGAGACAGCCAAGATAACCAATTGCGCCAACACCAACGCGTGGAGTCCAATTCAGAGCGGCGACTACACCAATCATCGCAAGACGCAGCTCGAGTTCTATAAGGCTATGGTGCAGGGGCTTGATTACGGATGTGTGTTTGCGGACTGGCCTCTGGCGCCGCCATACGATATAAATGGCCATCCTGACAATACGGAAGACTACCATACGCTCACGGACTATCTGTTCCCATTCACGCCAGTGGAGCTTCACAAAGGCTATGTGATTGGCGAGGAGCGCATCATCACAAAGGAAAGCGGATTGTTCGGATGGAACGATGCATCGGAGCATGAGGTTCATGTCTATGATGAAACGGGTCATGAAAAGAAGGACTTCAAGGCAATCCAGAAGACTATTGACGGCGCCAATTACACCGAGATTCGTCTTCCAGAGGATTGGTCCGCGGCAATCATCAGAAAGGGGAGGTGAAAGCGGTGAATGACATTTGCATCTGAACAATGGATTTTGTTGATTATATGTGAAAGAAACAAGCAAAAACGGAGACAAAACATGTACTCAAAAGAAAACAACACAGTTCCAAGGATTAAAGGGACTTGCCCTTTTGTCCAGGCGTCTGGGAAAAAGGCGGGTTTCACGCTCATTGAGCTTCTTGTTGTCATCGCGATCATCGCGATACTGGCGGCGATGCTGCTGCCTGCGCTGAGCAAGGCACGTGCAAAGGCCCGCAGCATCTCCTGCACATCCAACCAGAAGCAGATTGGCCTGGCATTGGCACAATACCACATGGATTTCGACTGGATGTTCGCGCGACCCTCTGGAAACTATGGCGGAACCAACGGTGCCGTGCAATGGTCTCTCATTATGGCGCAGAAAGCCCAGTTTAATTCGCCAGTTTGCTGTGGCTATCTAAGTGGTTATGTCTGGGAATCTTCTGAAGGGAAGGCGGATGGAGTTCGTCCCACTGGAATACAGCGTTGCCCTGCAGAGGAGGAACCCGTCATTTCAGGCTCGTGGTTTTACAATGCGAATATCAATTATGGCTTGACCGATGCCCTGCAGGCCAGCACAAAACTGAGTTTTAATTCAGACAAGACGCTCTTCAAGATGGATTCCATGAGTTCGCCATCCTCTGTGCTTTGCATGGCTGACGTTAACCGCAAATGTTACTATATCCATCCAGGTGATGGTGCTGCTCTGCCGCCGACAAGACATGGAAACACATTTAATTCGCTCCTGTTTGACATGCATTGCGAAACCCAGAGACTTTATTTCTCTGCGTATACCTGGGTGAACGGCACAGTCAACAAACCTGAATACGCAGGGGGGTATCCTTGGTACATCCAGTGAAGTTGTACCTTTTCTCCAGTAGCGGGG
>JAFSTJ010000087.1 GCA_017450525.1 Victivallales bacterium
ATATATAATGTCACGGTCAATGCACTTGGTACCGTGCTGGACTATGCGGGAGGCGATATCAGGCTGGACAAGTCCTACGAATCTGGCGTGTAAGTAAAGACAACCAGGGGCGAGGCTGGCTACACCGTTGAACTGGCAATTCCAATAAAGAGCCTGCATCTGCCAGAAAACGGCGTATTTGGCCTGAATATTGGACGCAACAAGCAAAGCGGCGTGGGTGAGGTTCATGAGACCACAGCATGGCGCTGCACATTTGGCGGCTTCTGGAACTTTGACAACATGCCAAATGTAACGTTGGCCTCAATGGTGGATGTTTATGCTGAGGACTATGCCAAGCCCAGGAATGCAAGTGTCAAGATCCGCAAGATGCCAGGAGGCAAGCCGGGGGCACTTGTCAGCGAGGGTTGCCGCTATGAGCAAAAGGACGGGGTGCTGACTTTGTTCTACAAGATGCCGAAGGACGGCAATCCCAGGGATTATGGCGCGTATGCCGTGCCAGTCAGGAAGAATGCCAAAGCTGGAGGCAGGTACATTGAGATACGCTTCCGCAACCCAGACCCGAAGATGAACCATCAACTTAGCTGGTCGTACATTGGCGCGGATGGCAAACTGCACGCTGACTGGCTATACTTCTGCAGGAGCGAAAAGCACGAGGAATGGCGAGTGTACAGGTTTGATATGCTTAATGACGGCAGCAGGGCCAAGGAGCGTAAGAAGAAAGGACAGGAGCCTTTCCCCGAAGTGAAGGAAATGCGTTCACTTGACGTCATGAGCACAATGCCCAGGGACGAGGTCGAAAGGCACATAGACATTGACTACATCAGAGTGTACTGATTTGAAAACTATCGCGCCAAGCCGCAGACTCTCGGAGCCGCTGGCTTTAGCCAGCGGAAAAGGCTTGCAATGCCAATAGTTTTGCAATTACCTCTTGGGTGAAATATGAATATGATAAATGGAATCGCTACCATGAAAAATCAGACTGCTTTTTTATTGCTTTTCGCCGCGATTATTCAAGCCGCAACATTCACCACTCCCGCCCGCATAACATCCTTTGTTGGAAGCAAGGCGGTTGAGGGGGGCAGATATGCCACCGCTGCGGAAATCAAGGTAGAAGGCAGGGAACTGGTGATATCAGTTCAATGCCAGCAGCCAAAGTCAAGTGTCCAGGCATTGGCAACTGTGCATGACAGGGATGTGTTCAGGGACGACTGCATTGAGATCTACATCGATGCTGACGGGCGTGGCAAAGATTTTTACCAGTACATCATCAATCCACTTGGTACGCTCCAGGATTTGCAGCATACCCGCAAAAAATGGGATTCCAACGGCAAGTCGAGCGGACGCTTGGGCGAGGATGGCTGGAATGTCGAAATGAGGATACCGCTTTCGGAACTGGCCTGCGAGAATAAACTGGAGGACGGGCAGGTCTGCGTCAACATTAACATCTGTCGTAGTGTACCAGGTCGTGCTTACGGCGAATCTCTGCTTGAAGGCGGCGCATACAGCATGGTGAAGAAATTCCCCACGCTTAGGCTGAATGGCGTGACTCCTCAGATTATGCGTAGTGAATTTCTGGAGATGCTGCGGCAGAAGAAGATTGACACCACGGCGATTGAAAAACTTAACGGCGCGGAATTCTATGCGCAGGGCAGGGCGCTGGAGTTGAAGACCTTGCAAAGCAGGTATAACACATTGCCAGAGGGAATTGCATATTATTTCCCCACAAAGACCAATGCCATTCCAAATCCAAGGTTCGAGTATGTGAACTTCAAGGAAGAACCTGCCAACTGGATGAAAAAGGGCAACGGCACCGCCCAATGCGGCAAGGAGGGCCTGCTGCTTAAGTCAGCAGGAAAGGTGGAACTGTGGCAGGAGAATCAGCCTGTTCTGGACAATACCAGGGAATATGCCATTCGCGCTAAGGTTCGCAGCGTGTCTGGCAACAACCGTTTTAGTGTCAATCTATACGGCGTAAACAGGAAGGTCAAGTTTCTAGGCGTGGAGAAAATAGTTCAGTCCATGGAAAGTCCTGCCTTTGAGAACAATGGCAAATGGACGGATGTGGAATATGTGTTCAGCCTGCCAAAGTCCGCGTTCAGGGGCGAGGCTGGCATAATTGTAGAAGGCGGCGAACTGCAAGTCAAGGACGTGGAACTTGATCTGTTGGGCAAGGAATACGCAGAAATCATTGTAAGCCATCTGGGTTATCACAGCAAGGGCTACAAGGACGCCATATTCTGGAGCCGCAAGGGTGGATTGGCACCTGACTTTGAACTGGTGAAAAATGGCAAGGTCGTCTTCAAGGGAAAGGCAAAACTCTTCCCTGGACGGCCTTACGACCGTGAGACATTTGTTGCTGATTTCAGCGAGTTCAAGGGCGAGGGCAAATACCGGCTGAGGACCAACGGCATGCTGTCCAACGAATTCCAAATTGGCAAAAATGTCTATCGGGAAGGCATGCGTTTCCTGCTCAATGGCTTCTACTACCAGAGACAGGGCTATGCACAGCCTGGCTGGAAAAGCAAGCCAGACTACATTGACGATGCATATATCGTGAATGACAAGGCTAGAGTGAATCCAAAACTGCTATATGCGGCAGACGGCAGCCTAAATCCCGCCATTATCCTCGGTCACAGGGACTTCTCTGGTGGCTGGAGAGACGCAGGCGACCCCAGCAAACAGGGAATGGACGGAGACAGCATATACAACCTTGCCAGGGTAATTCGCGCATTGCCGCTTGACTGGAAATTGCGCAAGCAGAAAATGCCTGATTTCCCAGATGAAATGTGGTGGGGATGCAGCCGCTGGGTTGAAAAATGCCATTTGGGAGACGGAACATTCTTGGGTGCAACGGTCAATGATACAAACAACGGCCCTTGGGTGATGCGCGTCCCCGAAAACTGCACCGATGGCATAGTCGGCAACAAGGATGATAGAATAGTATTTGCCGAAACCGACAAGGACGGCAAATATGTGGGCGACATCGGAAACCAGTGGGTGCATTACCATGTCATTGGCCTCGCAGGTCTGGCATTGAAGAAATATGACCCATCCATAACTGCAAAATGCATTGACGTAATGGAGAAGTAC
>JAFSTJ010000088.1 GCA_017450525.1 Victivallales bacterium
CAATACCACGACAGTGGCATCGTCAGGCAAGGCGGCAAACGCCAATTGCGTCTTCGCCACAATGTCGTCCTGCTCGCCTTCGGCGCCTGGCTCCATCTGCTGTGATGTGAAGCTGCCCGATGTCAGGAAGCCGCCAGGGAAGCCCTCCTTTGTGGCGACAGTTGACACTATGTTGCAGTATGGCCCCATGCCCAAGATCTGACCGCTCATGTTATAGCGCCATTCCGCCATGTTGGAGGCATTGGCAGGCAGGCATAATCCCATTGGCGGCTCCGCCGCAATCCAGGTCCAGGAAGCAATGCGCCTGGCGCCACGTGCCAGGAACGAGCCGTGGTAGTCGTCAAACCAATCAGTAATAGGCTTGGACGGCTCCTTAATGGGGCTTTCCGCAAAGTCTTTGAAACGGCGGCGCCAGCATGCAGCCATGGAGAGCGAGGCGGCCTTGTCCCCTTCCAGACGCGTGTAGTAGAGTGGCGATATCGCCTCCATTGTGCGTAGGCGATTGCCCAGGAAGGAGCCATCTGCATTGCCATTCTGCTCCAGAGCCACTGTCTTGAGCCAGCCTTCCTCGAATTGTTCCGTGTCTATGTCGCCGAACAAATCCCTTGCCAGTAGCCATACCATTATGGAGTAGTCCTGGCAATAGCAGTAGCGCACACGTGTGTCGCCACCTATGCGCAGCAGCCTGCCATCATGGAAAACGCAGGTCTTGGCAAAGTCCCAGACCTCCTTCGCATGCAGATAAAGTGCCTCGGGCAACTTCCAGCCGTAGTGCTTGCCTGAGAAATGCAGCATCGCCAAGTTGGAAAGCGTGATGTTGATGTAACCCACGTTCATGTAGCGGTGGTGATTGCAGGCACGGGAAGCAAAAAGGTTCGCGCCCACATGCCACTCTTTCAACGGTTTGCCGAAATATAGTGCGTCAGATTCTGCGTCCTGCGGCATGGAACAGGCATTCAATAGAAATCTCGTACCCTTTTCCTGATATTCGGTTGCACGCGGCGCATCAGGATAGCGCAATGCAGTCCTCCAAAGTACTGCACCATTCCACATATTGCTTTCAGGCTTGTTGTTGGAGGTGAGCCCAGCCACAACTGGATATTCGTCCAGCAGCCAATCGCACTCGGAAATGAGCAGCCTGCGGTAATTGTCCTTGTCCTCCTGTGTGAGATAAGGTTCCAGATTTTCAAATGAGTGTGCCATCCTCTCCATGCACAAGTTTGAAATCCAGGAATGCCCCCATTTCTCGCCGTCAGCACAGGTGCCCTTGCCTGAGATGTGCCCGTTCAGCGTAAAGCGTAGGAGCGCCAGCGCCTTCGCCATGGTCTCGTCCCGGGACAGGCCCACCCGTGAGAAGTCCGTATCAGGATTTACGGCAAGTTCTGCAAATGCGCCCAGCGCGGTGTTGTTGGTCTGCTGCGCCCAATGTCCCTTGTTGCCTGGCCCGTATGAGCAGCAGCTCCTGTCCTGCGGCAATGGATGAAGGTGTCTTTGCGTGGATTTAATCCAGTTCTCCAGAAAAGGCAGATAGTCTTTGCTTGTAATCATAACGCTCTTTGATGCTTTATTCGTAAACACTTAAGTCAACATTGGCTATTATAGCAATGAGGAACCCATTTTCAAGCAGATGATACTAGCAAACAATTCTCCACCAAAGCTACCAGGCTTCTCTCTACGCGGGCATGACCGAGCAGGGCAGCCCGCGCATAAAATATATTTATGGCAATATAATTCACATTTGAAATTGACACTAAACAATGGCGTGTTATATTCTCGCCAAAATTTGACTACATATTGAATAACAACATAAATCCTTAAAAATGAGGGGAAACAATGAAGAAATTTGCCTTTCTTGCAGTTTTGGTTTTGCTTACAGTAAGTGCCAGCGCATTTGACACCACGGGTTTCCAGATTGGTATCTGGCCTTCCACATTCCAGCTGGTACCAGATGAAATCAACGTATCAGGTCTTAAGCTTAATCTCCCATTCTCCCGCAATGACGAGATTTGCGGCCTTGACATAGGATTTGCCTCCAGTTCAAAGAAAACAGCCGCCTTGCAGGTGAACCTGATAATCAATCGCAACCATGACGAATACAGCGGCATACAGGCCTCACTCATCAATCAGAATGGCAATGCAAACGGCATCATAATGGGACTTTGGAACGTGACTGACGACAAGACACACGGCGTGGAAGTGGGAATAGTCAATGGCAGCACCGAATTTAGAGGGCTTCAGGTCGGTCTTATCAACTACACTGAAATGATGCGCGGCCTTCAAATCGGCCTAGTCAACATTATCACGGAATCCGTGGTTCCAGTGTTCCCAATCATCAATTTCTGCTTCTAATTCTCTTAACCATATCCTCCCCTATCAGGGGTATTGCGAAAGGGGACAACTGGTGCACACGCACTTGTTGTCCCCCTTTTGTTTCTAGTAGTAATTACAAATTCATTCATGAAACATATTCGAAGCATATATCTGCATTTAATCCTGGTGTTGCTTCTGCTTGTCCCTGCGATTGCGCTAGGTGTTCGCGCGTACACGTTTATTGGACGCTTTGGACGCCTTAGCAAATCCAATGAAAGACTGCATCGCCTAAGCCAGGAACTAGCCCTTCAGGGTGAATATCTCGAACTGGCGCTTGAAAATCCAAACAGCCAAGTCGCCAACGACGCCAAAGCAAACTTTGCAGAATCTGCAAAACGAATAGATAACATATCTGCACAGGATGAAGAGCTAGCAAAATTGTTGCCGTATCTAAAGAAAACACAGGACAGAAGAAACACACTCCTGACTGGCAGAGACCTTGAAAAAAGCCGCGCATTGTCAAGAGAAGCGGAAATCGAGCTACGTGGAAAGCTCACGAATTACTCCAAGGCATTTGACGCATGGCTGGAAGAATTGCAAGGCACCTTGCAGTTCAGCGGAAAAGTTGTGTTTGCGCTTCTGCTGCTGTTCGTTGCATTAGAGGGATTGCTTATTTATTTAACCGTATTCAGGCCAATGAACTACGCATATAGCCTTATACGCGCCGAATACCCGAAAACCACGGCGCAGTTGGAGGAACACGCCATTGCCGAACCCAATGACATAAAACTTTGGCTTATGCAACTTGCTGGCACATTCAAGAAGCAGGATTCCGAAAAGGATGAGTTCTTCGCTGAGATGAGTCATGAGATACGTACGCCCCTTAATGGCATAATTGGCTTTCTAGGCAGCCTTAACGAGACACCTCTAAACCCACAGCAGATACAGTTTGTAAAGTTAATCGACAGTAGTTCCAGAAGTCTTCTTCATACAATAAATGAAATCCTGGACTTCTCCAAAATCAATGCAGGCAAATTTGAAATCGAACTGGTGCCATTTGATTTGAGGGAACTACTTGAAGAAAGGCTGGCCGTGGCGCAACAGCTCCTAAAAGGCCAGAAGAATGTGAAACTGGCATACGATGCGCCAGGCGTGCCCTTGCTCATAAAAAGCGATCCACTCAGACTACGGCAAGTGCTGGACAATTTGCTGTCCAACGCAGTCAAGTTCACGGAGCATGGCGAAGTCAGGTTAAAGGTCGCAGCCACAGATGAAGGTGACAACATTTTGCTGGAGATATGCGTCAGCGACACTGGCATCGGCATGTCCCAAGATGATTTGAAACGCATATTCCAGCCCTACAGGCAAGGCGGCAAGGACATAAGCAGGCGCTTTGGAGGCACTGGCCTCGGTCTGCCAATATCCGCCCATATCGTGTCTTTGCTTGGGGGACGCCTGAATGCCAGCAGTCGTCCTGGCGAAGGAAGTACCTTCTCCTTTGCAATAAAGGTGGCAAAGGCGCGG
>JAFSTJ010000089.1 GCA_017450525.1 Victivallales bacterium
CGGAATGGAATATCTGACGCGTAATTTCCGCTGCAATGGAGGGGAGATCGACTTGATTTTCAGGGAGGGCAGCCAACTTTGCTTTATAGAGGTCAAGACGCGCCACCGTTCATTGTTTGCGCCAGAGACGGCAGTCACGCGGGAAAAGAAGGCAAGAATCACCAAAGCCGCATTGCGTTATATTAGGATTTGCGGACTTAAGGGCGTGGATACACGCTGCGACATCGTCGAGGTGATATTCGATGGAAACAAACTTTCGGAAGTACACCACCATCGCAATGCCTTCCAGCTTATATTCAGGCATTAGAGGCTGACTTCCATAACATAGTCGTTCATGTAGAAGCCATTTCCGATTGGGTTGTCCACAGTGGCAACCGTCTGGAAGTCGTTTCGGAGATATGCCTTGATAGCCTTGGTGTTGTTGCGGTTGACGTTCAACCTCAGGCGTGCATATCCCTGCTGCGCCGCTCTGCTCTTTGCCTCCTTCGGCATAGAGGTGCCAATGCCCTGCCCCTGATATTCAGGAAGCAGATAGCACTTGTGCAGTTTCATTGTACCCTCCACCTCGTGACATGGTCCCATTACAATATAGCCAATAGGCTTTTCACCTTCCATGACACAGCGGAATTGAATACCCTCGTCGTATTCCCTTTCCATGACTTCAGGCGCATACATCATTTCCATCATGTATGAGATTTGCTCCTTTGACAGGATTGGCGCAAAAGTGACTGGCCACACAATGTCCGCCACCTGGCGTATCAGATTTAGTTCATTCTTTTTCAAAAGCCTGAATGAGATATCCATAAAATCTGCGTCCCCTATTGTACGATGGATTTTTTGGGAGAGTGACCGATTACTTTTTTGGGTGAAAACATAATGTGATAATTAAAGTTTGCGAATTGAAAAAGAACTTTGTTGAGGCATATTAACGCAGTTTTGCATGAAACACCCTAAAATCAAATGGAGCTTTAGTTTCTTATGGATAAATTGCCGGTAGGCGATAAGAGGTTGGAGAGCATCCTCATTGGCAGTGACAAGATTCAGCAGCGAGTAGAGGAACTCGCCTGCCAGATACGTGACGACTACGGCGTGATGACGCCGCTTTGCATCATTGGTGCCTTGAAGGGCGCCACAATATTCATTACAGACCTGGTACGCACACTGTCCCGCGTAGGTAAACAGGAAATGACGCTGGCGTTCCTTCGTGCCAGCGCATACGGGGACGTGGTACGCACGGGCGACAGCGTCGGCATGCGCAAGGTTAATATCGACATGCTGGGCGCGAAAATCACGGCGAAGCACATCCTGGTGGTGGATGATATACTGGACCAGGGCTTCACACTGTCAGGCATCTGCGCAAAACTGACGGAACTATATCCCGAGGCGAACATAAAAACCTGCGTGCTTCTCAAAAAGGAACTGGCAAACCCCTCCGAGGAAATCAAGGCACTGCGTGGTTCCATAAATCCAGACTACGTGGGATTCAAGGTTCAGGACCGCTGGGTTGTAGGCTACGGGCTTGACGCCAAGGAAATGTACCGCGAGCTGCCATACATCGCATTGGCAGATGAAAAGGCATTTGACTAAAATTCACAGATAAACAAGTTCAACACACAAAAAAAAGGTTTGAGTAAAAATGTCTAAGCTTGAGACGAAGGATTTCGCATTGGGTATTCAGCATCTGCTGGCAATGTTCGGAGCTACTGTTCTTGTTCCGCTTATCACTGGACTTTCCCCCGCAGTGGCACTGCTGACGGCTGGCCTGGGAACCCTGCTGTTCCATCTTTGCACCAAGGGCATGGTCCCCGTGTTTCTTGGCTCATCATTCGCCTTCATCCCCGCACTCTGTGCAGTCATAGGCGGAGATGCATCCAAGATTCCGTTGGCACAAGGCGGTGTCATAGTCGCAGGTCTGCTCTATGTCATTTTCGCGATACTGACCAAAGTCATCGGGTCAGACATCATTCGCAAGATATTCCCGCCAGTGGTGACTGGCCCAGTCATCATCATCATCGGCCTTAGCCTCACTGGCCCCGCTATCAAGGACGTGTTCGACCTCTGGGGCGGCGACATCGCAGCCACTGGCGTCACCACCAACCATCTCTGCAATGCGGCAATCGCCATCTTCACATTCGCCATCATGGCAATCGGCATGAACAGAAGCAAGGGCTTCTGGAAACTGATCCCAATCCTCATCGCCGTTCTGTGCGGCTATGCGCTTTGCGTGATACTGCACCTCTGCGGCCTCTACAAGATGAACTTTGCTGCCATCGCCAATGCGCCATGGATCAACATCCCATACAAGACACCTGGCTTCCTCTCCTTGCCTAAATTCGCAATCACACCAATCCTCACCATCGCGCCAGTGGCAATCGTCACATTCATGGAGCACCTTGGTGACATCACAACCAACGGCGCAGTGGTGGGCAAGGACTTCTTCAAGGATCCAGGCCTGCACCGCACATTGCTTGGCGATGGTCTTGCCACCGCACTCGCCGGTTTCTTCGGCGGCCCCTCCAACACCACCTATTCCGAAAACACAGGCGTGCTTGCCACCACAGGCAACTATAATCCAGCCGTGCTGCGTCTGGCCGCATATTTCGCAATACTCCTGGCATTCCTGGGCAAATTCGGCGCATTCCTGCAGACGATTCCCGTGCCAGTCAAGGGCGGCGTCGAGCTGATGCTCTTCGGCATGATCGCAGCCATCGGCATTCGCACTATCGTTGAGGCGAAGCTGGATATGACAAACAACCGCAACCTCTGCATCATGGCGGCCACACTGTGCAGCGGCATTGGACTGGTCATCATCGGCGGTCTCCCCCTGAAGATTGGCGGCGTGGACGTGAACCTGTCCGCATTGTTCATCGCCACCATCATTGGCGTGATCATGAACCTTGTCATCCCAGAAAAGAAAGACTAATGCCAGGAGAAGAAAATGGTGGAGAATTTTGCAAAACTTCATATAATGGACCATCCCCTCATCCAGCATAAAATAACTATGTTGCGCATGAAGGACACAAACACCAAGGATTTCAGGCAGCTTGTGAATGAAATCGCCTTGCTGATCGGCTATGAGGCGACACGCGACCTGCCTGTTGAGGACATCGAGATCGAAACCCCATTGATGAAGACAGTCGGCAAGAAATGCCCCAAGCAGGTCTGCCTCACGCCAATCCTCAGGGCTGGCCTCGGAATGGTGGATGCAATGCTGGAGCTGATTCCAGCCGCCAAGGTGGGGCATATCGGCCTGTACCGTGACCCCAAGACCTTTGAGCCAGTGGAATACTACTGCAAGCTGCCGCCAGACGTGGCAGAGCGCACAGTAATCGTGCTGGATCCCATGCTGGCCACTGGCGGCAGCGCATCGGCGGCAATCTCGTTCCTCAAGCAGCGTGGCGTAAGCAAGATAAAGATGGTCAACATCATCGGCGTACCGAAAGGTGTGGAAACTGTGCTTGAGGCACATCCCGATGTGGACATCTACCTGGGCGCATTGGACGAGCGCCTCAACGACCACGCATACATACTGCCTGGTCTGGGCGATGCAGGAGACAGGCTGTTCGGCACTCTGTAAGCGCCAACGGCATAATATTCATAACTAGGAGCAAGTGACTTATGAAAAGGACTTTGGTAAAGGAAGCGCTCACTGGCAAGCAGTGCGGTGCTGAAATTGTAGTTGCAGGCTGGGTGAAGACACGCCGTGATTCAAAGGCGGGACTTTCCTTCATTGAGATAAATGATGGCTCATCTTTCGCCAATCTTCAGGTCCTTGCACAGAATACACTTGCCAACTATGCGACGGAGATAGTCCGTCTCCATCCAGGCGCCTCCATAAAGGCAATCGGCATCCTGCGTGAATCGCCTGCCAGTGGGCAGGCATTTGAGCTGGACGCCAAGGAAGTGCAGGTGCTGGGCTTCTGCGACCCAATGGAATACCCACTTGGAAAGACGCGCATTTCCTTTGACAGGCTGCGCGAAGTGGCTCACCTGCGCCCGCGCACAAATGCCTTTGGCGCGGTGGCACGCGTGAGGAACACGCTTGCCATGGCGACCCACCAGTTCTTCCAGGACAGGGGCTTCTTCTACTTCAACGCACCTCTTATCACAGCCAGCGACTGCGAAGGAGCGGGCCAGATGTTCCAGGTCACCACGTTGGATTTGGAGAACCCACCAAGGGACAAGGAGACTGGAAAAGTGGACTATACCCAGGACTTCTTCGGCAGGAAGGCGAACCTGACTGTCAGCGGCCAGCTGGAGGCGGAAACCCACGCCTGCGCACTTGGCAGCGTCTATACCTTCGGCCCCACATTCCGTGCGGAAAACTCCAATACCACCAGGCATCTTTCCGAGTTCTGGATGATCGAGCCTGAAATAGCCTTTGCCGATCTGCATGATGACGCGGATCTGGCAGAGGATTTTCTCCGCGCCCTGCTCCTGGCTGTGACGGAAAAATGCGTGCCTGAACTGGACTTCTTTGACCTGAGGGTTGAAAAAGGCATCCGTGCCGATTTGGAAAGGCTGTCACAGGCGGCATTCACCAGGATTACATACACGGAGGCAATTGAAATACTCAAGAAGCACAGCGACAAGTTCGAATTCAAGCCCGAATGGGGCATCGACCTTCAGTCGGAGCATGAACGCTTCCTTACGGAGCAGATTTTCAACGGGCCAGTCACGGTGATGAACTATCCAAAGGAAATCAAGGCATTCTACATGCGCCTGAACGACGATGGCAAGACCGTGGCGGCAATGGACGTGCTGCTGCCAAAGGTGGGCGAAATCATCGGCGGCAGCCAGCGTGAGGAAAGACTGGATGTCCTTCAGGCACGCATAAAGGAACTGGGCATGGACGAGGCGCCATACTGGTGGTATCTAGACTTGCGCAGGTTCGGTTCCGTGCCACATGCGGGCTTCGGCCTTGGCTTCGAGAGAATGGTGCGCTTCTGCACAGGAATGGGCAACATCCGTGATGTCATCCCATTCCCACGCGCCCCGATGAGCGCTGAATTCTAATTGATCCACAGATTTCCACAGATTATCTCAGATAAAATACAATCAGAGAGACCTGTGGATAAAATCACAACACAAAGGAACAAACATGGGCGGTTTTTTTGGTGCGGTTTCCTCTACAGACTGCGTTAATGACATTTTCTTCGGTACCGACTACCATTCCCATCTGGGAAATATGCGCGGCGGCATCATGACATTCGGCGCGTATGGCATGCGTCGTTTCATTCATGATATCACCAATACGCCGTTCAGAGCCAAATTTGAAGGGGATCTGCAGGCATTGCGCGGAGCCACGTCAGGCATTGGGTGCATAAGCGACACAGGCGACCAGCCCGTCATGGTACGCTCTCATCTCGGTACATTCGGTGCCGTGATGGTAGGCGCCATAAACAATCTTGATGCACTGGTGGATGATGCATGCACAAAGCAGAACGCCCACTTCTCCGAACTGGGAAACGAAGGCGTCAATCCCAACGAAGTAGCGGCCACAATAGTTGCCACTGGCTCAAATATCGAGGAGGGAATACGCACTTTGCATGAATCTGTGGATGGTTCATGCTCCATGCTGATGCTTTCTGGCAAGGGAATCTACGCCATAAGGGACGCCATGGGAAGAACGCCAGTCTTCGTAGGCTGCAAGTCAGGTGCCCGCGCAGTTTCCATGGAGCCCTGTGCGATGCTGAACCTTGGCTACAATGTCGAATACGAACTGGGACCAGGCGAGGCCGTACTGGTGACAGTTGAAGGCATCATCAAGATACTGCCTCCACGTGAACAGATGCAGATATGCTCATTCTTCTGGGTGTATTTCGGCTTCCCAGCAGCCACATACGAAGGGCAGAACGTGGAATGCGTGCGCTATCGCTGCGGAAACACCATGGCCGCCGCTGAACGCCAGGAAACTGGCCTGCCCCTGGACGCGGATGCGGTAGTGGGCATTCCTGATTCGGGCGTGGCACACGCTCTGGGCTATGCGGAAGAATCGCAGATACCTTACAAACGTGCATTCATCAAGTACACGCCAACATGGGCGCGCAGCTTCATACCCAGTGACCAGCTGAAACGCGCACACGTCGCCACCATGAAGCTGCTGCCTGTGAAAGAACTTATTGACGGCAAGAAGCTGGTGTTCTGCGAAGATTCAATCGTGCGCGGCACGCAGCTTGGCAATACATTCCAGCGCCTGGCGAAACTAGGTGCAGCGGAGGTCAATGTTCGTTCAGCATGCCCGCCTATCCTGTTCAATTGCCGCTACCTGAACTTCTCCAAGTCCAATGGCTTGAAGGGATTGGCAGGCGTCAGGGCCATTGCCAAAGTGGAAGGGTATGTGCTGACAGGGGACGATGAAAAGGACAAGGCATGGTTCGCCACAGTCGATATCAAGCCATACCTTGACACCAAGTCAAAGAAATATGCCCGCATGGTGGAGACCATAAGGGAGGAACTGGGCTTCACTACGCTGCGCTACCAGGGACTTGAGGATCTGATCAAGGCCATCGGTCTGCCACGTGAAAAACTCTGCACTTATTGCTGGGACGGGCATGACTGCACAGCCTGCAAACACTGCAAATAAATCATAAAACAACATATAACCTGGGGAAAATATGATGCGACACATTCTAATTGCGCTGCTTTGCCTATCCACCCTTGTCTTTGCACAGGCAGTAAAGACTGGTACGGTTACCGCCGAGAAACTGACCATCAGGGCGCGCCCTGGCCTGCATTTTGAAAGCCTGGGAACATACCACAAGGGTGAC
>JAFSTJ010000090.1 GCA_017450525.1 Victivallales bacterium
CGAGCAGCTGATAGACGGGAACGTTCAGTGCCTTGCCCTTGATGTCCCACAACGCCATCTCAACTCCGGCCAGCGCGCTCATAAGCACAGGGCCTCCGCGCCAGTAGGCATCACGATAGCAGTCATGACGGAACGCCTCGATGTTGTGCGGGTTCTTTCCGATGAGATAGCTTTCCAGATCATGGATTGCCGCCTGGATTGTCAATTCCTTGTATTCAAGCGTTGATTCGCCCCAGCCGTGGATGCCGCTGTCGGTCTCCACTTTCACAAACACGAAGTTTGTGCGGAAGGCATTGCAGATGAATGTCTTGATTGCGGTGATTTTCATGATTACTCCTTTATTGCGTCAAAGACGCGGACATAGTCAACAGTGAAAACATCCTTGCCAGCAATGTCAAACGCCTCTTTGACAGGCAGATGGTCCTCATTGCGATAGCCTTTCACTTCAGTGCTGATGAGAATGAACTCTGGTCTTTCTGAAACGTATTTGTCAACATGACCATTCTCCACACCATCGATGTAGAATGTGTATCCATTTTCATTCCAGAGCATTCCGACACGATGGAATGCATCTGTGTCAAGGTTTTCCATGCCGCCGGCCGACGCCCCCTTGCAGTCCAGTCCATAGCCTCCCGTCCAGATGCAATGCTCGGCGACCTTTCCTGGATGGAAATACTCCATTATGTCAAGTTCTGAGCCTGTCTCCGCAGGGTCGAGGGAGGCGCCAATGACTGGAGACTGCATCCAGAAGGCGCTCCACCAGCCTTCTGGATTCTGCTGGAATTTGCAACGGCATTCATAATAGCCGAAGGTGTGGGTATAGAGATTATTCTTGAGTTTGCCGATATTCCACTGCAAGGCGCCTCCGCAGAATTTTGTTGGAACCGTCGGCTCGTCCATGAAGTTATAGCCTGTCTGCAACTGGGAACTCACAGGGCGACCGTCCTCCAGCAGGATGGAAAACACGGCGTTGCTCTTTCCGTCCAGCTGAACGCCCTTGTCGGTCCATGCTGGATGTCGCTTGCCCATCATGGAAAGCCTGTAATCCCATTTTGTTCGGTCAAGTTCGGTTCCGTCGAACTCGTCATTCCACACCATCTTCCAGTTGCCATCTGGAAGAAGGCTTGCTTCATGTCCATCCACGATAAACTCTTTCATTTGACAATCTCCTTTTGCAGCTTTATGATGTTGATGCCGTAATCCTGTGCGTCAATCACTCAAAGTATTCACGAAGACGAGGTGCCATGTATAGAGGCAGATTCAGAAGATTTCCGCTGCGGCTGAAGTTGTTCTCGGAAAACCGTATGGCGTATGGCGGCTTTCTCTTTGCCAGATAGTTCTTCAGGCTGATGGATTTCACGTTGGTTCCACTTTTGACTTCGATTGGTATTATGCCTGATTCTGTCTGAAGCAGAAAGTCGATTTCCCTGCAACTCTGGTCTGAATAGTAGAATGTCTCTGCATCAAACTTGCCTACGATTTGCTCAAGAAGATAGTTTTCCGCCAGTTGTCCCTTGAACTGATAGGCATCCTCCAAAAGAATTGAGCGGTTTGAAACATCCGCCATGACCTTTATGAGACCTGTGTCAAAAAGGAAGAGTTTAAATGCGTCGAAACGCTTGAATGCGGCAAGCGGACATTCGATTTTGCTGACATTGTGGATTCGATTGAAGAGTCCGGCTGCCATTATCCAAGACACAGCATCCTCCAAATCAGCCGCACGGGCCCCTTTACGAACAGTGCCATAGAGAAATTTCTCATTGTCTTTCGCCAGTTGGGAGGGAATGCTCCGAAAAACCAACAGGCATTTCGCGGCATTGACATTCCTGTCGTGCTTGCCAAAGTCGCCTTCGTAAAATTTGATTAGCGCCTTCTGCTTTCGGATTACATTTTGGTAATCGTGATTCTTCACCCAATCCACGACACATTCAGGCATCCCGCCAATGATAAGATACTGATGATAGATATCTGTGAACCGATGGTGGAAAATATCAGGTAATGGCTCCAAAAGCGGCATCTGCCGATAGGCGTTGAAAAGAGTTGTATTATAAGCCCTTAAATATTCCCTAAAATCCATTGGATACATCTCAAGCAAGTCAACAGCCCCCACCGGATATGAATGTTTGCCCAGCAGTATTCCGAGAAGACTGCCAGCCGCTGCCACATGGAGTTCCCTTTTCTCCTCAAAAAAGTATTTGAGTGAGTTCAATGCATTGGGACATTCCTGGATTTCGTCAAACAGCAACAGGGTCTTTCCAGGAGTTATCCTGCGCTCTGTAAGCATTTCCAGCTGGCTTATTATCCTGTCGGGAGACTTGTTCTCAAATATCTGATGAAGCTCTTTGTCCTTGTCAAAATTGCA
>JAFSTJ010000091.1 GCA_017450525.1 Victivallales bacterium
CAATTGTTTCCAGGCAAGCCTGTGCCCTCGAATACATTGTTATACGGCAAAGATACAATAACGCACAACTTCGTTCCTTTCTACGACAGCAATCCCGCTTGCAAGCCAGAGGAGCGGTACAAGGCAGTGGCAGGCGTTCGCGAGACCAAGGGGCTGTTCGCCTTCCATTCGGCTGACTGCATACACTGGAAGCAATATGGAGACACACCAGTCATCGCCTATACTCCAGAAAAGACAGGCGGGCACATGCTGGATTCACAGAATGTGGTCTTTTATTCAGAGTCCGAAAAATGCTATGTCATGTACATGCGCGTCTGGAAAACCGCCGATGGTCTAAAGGGCTTGCGCTCCTTTGCAAAAGTCACCAGCCAGGACTTCATTAACTGGAGCGAACCTGAATTCCTCAAGGTCAACATGAAAGGCGAGCATCTATATGTCAGCGGTCTTGCACCATACGCTCGTGCGCCGCACATCTATGTTGGCGCAGCCACCCGCTACTTCGGTGACAGAGGCAGTGCCACAGACGTGACAATGATATTCTCCCGCAATGGAAAGGGCATTGAACGCCCCTGCCCTGGCGCCTGGATCACGCCTGGACTTGACAACGAACGCTGGCTGAACCGCATGAACTACATCGCGTGGGGAATCGTGCAAAATGAGGATGATTTGATTATGTACCACGGACGCAAAAAACTCATGTACAGATTCCGCATGGATGGCTTTATATCATTGAGCAGCAATGGTCTGCAAACGGGAAGCATGATGACACGTGTGCTGCACAGGCGCAAGGGCAATCTGCAATTGAATCTGGCAACCAGCGCAGGCGGATATATCCAACTGGAGGTATGCGATGAAAACGGCACACCCATTCCAGGATTTACCTTTAAGGAAATGAAGCCATTCTGGGGAGACAAAATCTGCTGGGAACCTGAATGGAACGGGAAAAAGTTCTCAGAACTGCCGCCAATGAAGTTCCGCCTCCACATAAAAATGAAAGAATGTGACCTCTACAGCATCAATTTTCCAGAATAACAACATAATCACAAGGAATTGTACATGAACAAGGCATTATTTGTTCTCGCCATTCTAATCGCTGCCATTCTCCATGCGGAAACAAGAATCTACAAGGGATATAGCGACAGCTACGGTGACTGCAAGGCAACTTACAAAGACGGGCGCATCTACAAGGGATATAGCGAAAGCTACGGTGACTGCATCGCAACTTGCAAAAATGGGCGCATCTACAAGGGATACAGCGAAAGCTACGGCGACTGCATCGCAACTTTCAAGAATGGGCGCATCTACAAGGGATATAGCGAAAGCTACGGTGACTGCAAGGCAAGCTACGCCAACAAAAGACTATACAAGGGATGGAGCGACAGCTACGGTGACTGCATATTCTCATTCTCGGAAAAAACACCGCAGGCCGTCATCGTCTGGCTCATGTACCACTACTATCGCGGGGAATTCTAAGGTCTGTTGTTCCGCGCGGTTATCCGCGCGGCCAGGGGCCGCGCGTCAGGACGCTGGACTTCCAAGCAGCTTCCGCCAGGCACGGGACAGCCGCGCAGAAAACAGCCGCGTGTATAAAAATCAAGTCCGCAAATCTTATTCAGCATGGTCTTTAGTAGGGAATTAGCTTACATTTTCCCCTACTTGCATTATATTTTGCCTGTGTAAATACACATATAGGCAAATAGACGATGAAACGTAATCACAGTTTTTCCAAGGCACTGTATTTTCTCATAGTGCTGCTTTACATGTACATCTGCTTTCAGAGGGGAACCGTACCCGGGCAGATATTCAACGAACTGGCGGCGGACTTTTCGCTGGGCGCAGCCAAACTTGCCAGAATCGGCACGTTCTTCATGCTGGTATATGCCTTCTCGCAGGTGCCCTGCGGCATTCTAATACAAAAATACGGCGGCATACGAGTACTGATAATAAGTTCAATACTCCTCACCATTGGAGGAATGCTGTTTCCATTCTCCAACTCTTATGCAATGCTAATGGTCTCCAGGATACTAGTGGGTCTCGGATGCAGTTTCGTGTATCCCGCAATGATAGACGAGGCAAACAAAGTACACAGCAACAACTTCACATCCGTGGTTGGCATTTCCTGCCTTTGCGGTTTCATAGGCTCCTCAATGGGCACCGTGCCATTCGTGTATGCGGTGCACCACTTTGGATGGCGCACATCAATGCTTGCCCCCGCCATCCTTGGCCTGCTGGTAACAATCGTCTTGCTGGCACTGGCGCTTAAAGTGGACAAAAATCCGATTTCAAACAAGAAACTCAGTCTTGGCGGCTACTGGGAGACCATAACCAACCGCAATGACTTCCTGCTGATCTTGTCCTACACGGTAAACTTCGGAATCTACTATGCGGTACTTGCCATATTCGGAAAGAAATTTCTGGAGGACGCCTGCGGCATGAGTGCGCCAGCCGCTTCGCTTGTGAGCATGCTGCTTATGATAGCACCAGCCCTGTACAATCCATTCACGGGAATGATGACCGCCAGAATCGGGAACAAAAGGCGCGTATTCATACGGGCGATGGGTCTTACCCACCTGGGAGCCTGTGTAATAATTCTGCTGGGGCTTGCATTCGGCCATTTTCCAGGCAGAGGACTGCTCTTCTCTGTAGCATTGGTAGCCTTGAGTCTGGTGGGAGGGGTGGCGCCCATCATATACGCGGCAACCAAGGAATACAGCACAGATGATTCGCTGCCCATAATCACAGGGCTTATCAACTTCTCCGCATACGGAATGGTCTTCCTATTCGGAACAATCGCCGGCTATACTATGGAACTTGTCGGCGGGCAAAAAACGGCTGATGGCACAGTCATCTACTCCAATATGGCATACATAGCCATCTTCGGCATTTTTGTGGTAATAAGTGCGCTGACATGCAAAATGGCCTTCATGGTGCCAGAGACCAACGGCAAGAACATCCTTGCACACAAAGACACCCGCAAGCACCTGGGCATCACATTCCATTATTGACAGAGTGGACTGTGGACTGTGGACTGTTAAAAGCTCAGTGCTGTTCCGCTGGGCACGCTATTCCGCGCGGCCATTGGCCGCGCCTCGAGTTTGGCGAATTTTGGCTCTTTGACAATCGAATCCCATTCCAAACAAAAAAACGTGAGTAAATCGCATTTTATTATTTGAAATCGACTTACCTTGTTGTATATTATGCGGCATGCCA
>JAFSTJ010000003.1 GCA_017450525.1 Victivallales bacterium
ATTCAATTGCGTAGGTACAAAAAATCATATTTTCTTATTTGAAAAGCTGGCATATAAGTTTACAGTTTGACGTTTTTTCAAGATAGGAGACGCGAATGCCCATATACGAATACAGTTGTGGTAAATGTGGTAAGGTGTTCAAGTACCTGCACCGTAGTTTTGACGAGGCAAAGCCGCCGTGTCCCGAATGTGGAAGCGAGAAGGTGACGAAACTGTTTTCTTCCTTTGCGGTCAAGAGCGGCGGGAAGAATGCCTGCGGCAGCGAAGGAAGTTGTCCTGCGGACAGTGGGCACACCTGTTGTCCTGGCTGCTGCCACCACCATCATTGAAGCCAGGAAAACAAGCATAGGAGCCTCACAATGTCGATAATGAAAAAGATACTGCCTGAAGCCAAGGTTTGGATGGACAGGCGTCTCATTAACATCAATCATAGTGGCTATGCGTATCGCACAGACCCTGCTGACACGTTGGAGAAATGGCGTGGCCAGAAGGACTTTATAAAGAGCCAGGTTGCCATGGCGGCGGGGCTGAAGCCCTTGCCCAGGCGCATTAAGCCTGAGGCCAACATCGGGGTGCAGCACAGGTTCGAGGGCACTGTAATCTCGAATGTTAGGTTTGAGAGCATGCCTGGCTCGCTTGTCACGGGCACGCTGTTCATGCCTGAACGTGTGAAAAGCCAGGCTCCTGGCATTCTTTGCCCACATGGACATCTTGAAAATGGGCGTCTTAACAGCGATGCATTCAACAACATCCCCTTGTTCTGCCAGATGATGGCGCGTCTTGGCTTCATCGTGTTCAGCTATGATATGCCAGGCTACAACGACAGCAGTGAGATAATGCATTGCTGGCCAGAGGACATGCGCAGGAGCGCTATGCTTTCTGGCGTGTCGCCGTTTGGCATACAGACCATAAACTCCCTGCAGGCATTGGATTTCCTTTGCAATCTGCCTGAAGTGGATGAGCGCAGGATTGGCGTGGTTGGCCATGGTGGCGGTGCGTTTCAGTCCATGGTGGCAGCCTTGCTGGACGAGCGAGTGAAGGTGCTGGCGCTGTCTGGCGTGCTTTCCTCCCATTGCCAGGGTGAATGCGAGTGCGAGGAAGGTCCTTTGCTACGAATAAATTCACTGACCTCGTTCGACATGCTTTCCGCATGTGCACCTCGTCCCTTGTTCATTGCCTCCAGCAGTCAGGACGGCACCAGCCAGAATCCAGTCTATGAAGTGCCTGCTTTGCTTGAGATATACAATCTTCTGGACTCGGGGGATGCATTGCTGAACTACCACCAGAACATAGCCCATAGCTGCCCCAAGGACACAAGGGAGCATATCTATCCATGGCTGACGCATTGGCTCCTGAACCAGTCTTTGCGTGAGACAATTCAGGAGGATGACATACAAGTGCTGCCAGAAAGGCTTATGATTCAGGGCAATGGTGGCGAGCCAACGCCTTTGAGCACGCAGAAATGCATCAAGCAGATGGGGGATTTCCTTTGCGCTAATGGCGCACCTCTGCCAAAAAGCCAGGCTGCCGCAATCAAACTTCGCAAGGAACGCAGGGCTCTGGCGGGTGACTTCATCAATTCGGAGCAGGGTCTTGTGGATGTGTCATGCCGCGTGACCAATGTGGAATGGAGCGCAAGTGGTGGTATCGCCAAGGGAAGGCTCATATCACGCAGGGACATGGGCGACATTATTCCCGCAGTGGAAATCGCATGCCCGAAAAATGCTCCTGATAAACCAACTGTTTTGCTGGTGTCTGGAAATGACAAGGCGGACTTTTTCGCGGGAGGAAATTATGCCACGGTTACCGATGCGCTTGTTGGGGCGGGATGCCGTTGCTGGGCGATAGATCTGCTTGGAAGTGGAGAGACCGCGGCCATGCCGTCCCTGTCCTTCAGAGATGAGAGTGAACCCAGTTTCTTTGCTTTCAACCAGTCATTGTTTGCGATGCGGACGCAGGACATACTTACCGCCTTGCAGATGCTGCGTGAAAATGTGGGCGGAAGGCTGGCCATTGTGTCAACCAATTCAGCGGCACGCCAGGTCCTGTGCGCACTTACGCAGGTGCAAGATGTCACCTCCGCTGTGATTGACATGAACGGTCTTGAAGACAGCGAGGAGGCCTGGATGTCCTTGCTGGATTTCCAGCCTATGATCTTCAAACTGGGTGGGCTCAAGGGGCTTCTTGCGTTGACGGAATGCAAAATGCTTGGGCTTTTCAACCCCAGCAATGAAGTCGAAACATATATCAAGGATTTCTACGATGTGCTAGGCAATGAGCAGAGCCTGTATGTTTCCAGGGATACGTTCCTGCGCCTGGCCGAGCATGTGTTGGTTAATTTGTGAAATTTCGTAGCCGCTGGCTTCAGCCAGCGGAAAGAACTTGCAACGCCAATATTTTTGCAATTATTTCGATAATAAAATAATAGGAGTTTACAATGGACGTTAAATCATTGAATGAAAAGTTTGGTATAAATGGCCGCATCAGCATCGAAGAAGGGCAGGGCGGCCTGCCAGTGGTGTATTTGAAGGGAAACTATTCCACGGCCAGCGTATGCCTTCTAGGTGCGCATGTGATGAGTTGGTGCCCAGCGGGCGGGCAGGATGTGCTGTGGATGAGTGACAAGTCCTTGTTTACTGTGGGCAAGGCCATTCGCGGTGGCATTCCAGTTTGCTGGCCTTGGTTCAGCAAGCATCCTGAAAACGAGAGTTTTCCCATGCATGGTTTTGCCCGCATCATGATGTGGGAGCTGGCCAATGTGTCCGCCGAGGCAGAGGATACTGTTGCAGTATTCGAGTTGGAGAGTTCCGAGGAAAGCATGAAGATGTTCCCTGGCAAGTTCAGGCTGCGCCTTACGGTCAGGGCGGGCAAGGAGTTGTCTGTCCAGCTCAAGACTGTGAATACTGGAGACGAGGCTTTCACCATAACCCAGGCATTGCACACATATTACAATGTTGGCGACATTACAAAGGTCACCATTGAGGGGTTTGACGGATTGTGCTGCCTGGACAAGGTGAACAACGGCGTGCTCAAGGTGCGCCACGACCCATTTATCATCGATTGCAATGTGGACGAAGTGTATGGTGATGCACCAGGCGCTGCTGTCATTCATGATGCCGCATTGGACAGGGACATCAACATCGGCAAGGAAGGCAGTGCTTCCGCCGTGGTGTGGAATCCATGGATTGAGAAGTCCATTTCCATGGCTGATTTCCCTGATGAGGGCTACAAGACAATGCTTTGTGTGGAGACGGCGAACGTGGCTGAAGACAAGCGCACGATACAGCCTGGCATGGAGCATTCCATGACGCTGAAGGTAAGGGTTCGCTAAGGCTGGAAGGGGAGAAGCAAAGTGTCTGAGAATGGGCATACTTCCAAGATAAGGCTTGCCTTGTCCATGCTGATGAGTGGTGCTGGCACATTCTGCAGCCGCATATTTGGTCTGCTGCGGGATGTTGTCATGACCTGGTACTGGGGTGGTTCAGGAGCGGCGCAGGCTGCGTACCACCTGGCGTTCACCATACCGAACATGTTTCGCATGCTGTTTGGCGAGGGGGCGTTTACTGCAGCATTCGTCCCTTCCATGGCAGGCAAACTAGAGAAGGGGAGCAAGGATGATGCATGGCGCTTTGCCGAGCGTGTCATAACGTTGCAGGCATTGGTGCTGGCGGGCATGGTGGTGCTGGTCAGCATTGTGTCATTGCTAATTGGTCTTTTGCTTCCTG
>JAFSTJ010000092.1 GCA_017450525.1 Victivallales bacterium
CAGGGGAATGACCGCATTTCTGCCCGCAAGCAGGAGGTTCGCATACTTTGGAATGACAAAGGCATCTGGCTTTCCTGCAAGGAAGGCGGTAAAACCAGCTCCGTGCCATTGGATGTATGGATGAAAAGCGACCATGTGGAGTTGCTCTTGTCGCCTGGACGTGGCAAGGAGGAGTTTTTCCATTTCGCCAGCAATCCAAATGGCGACAGTGCACAAGGCAGCCGCCGCCTGAAGCCAATCGAGGCGGGGTATGACGGAAAGTGGAGGTGTCCTGGCTTTAAATGCGCCTCGAACTTGGGCGAGGATGGCTGGTCAACAGAGATGTTCATTCCATTTGAGGGGCTGAATGGCAAGCCTGTCCCAAGGCCGTATCGCAGTTGGTTCTTCAATGTGATAGTGACAGATGCGGAGACCGCCACCACGCCTCGCATGGGCAATGCCTTCTCCATCAACATGGGTAACAATCATAACATCGAACTCTTCGCTCTGTTGAAATTCATGGGCAAGGGCGATGAAAAGTAAAAGTGGACAGTGGACAGTGAACAGTGGACAGTTCGTTGTCTGCTGCCAAAGATTGCTTATTGCAGTTTTTCACAGTCCACAGTCCACTAACCACTATGAAAAAGTACATTTCTCTGATATTGTTGTTGGGCGTTTGCATTTTTGCGCAGATGCCAGAGGTTGCCAAGGCAAGTCGCAGTTACCACAAGCATAGCAAGGAATACGACAAGGGGCAGTATTATGAGTTGAAGCGGCAGACACAGAGTTATCTGCTGTATTTTCAATGGGTGAAGCCCACACAGAAGAGCGAGGAGCAAATACTGATTGGTTTGCCAGAGCCTCATTTCTGGAATGGCTTCCGCCGCCGTGGCTGGTTTGACCTGGTGGTGAATGGGATTGCCTCCAGTGAACTGGAGCCCAAGGACATACAGACCTACAAAGAAGGCAATTGCGCTGGTGTCAAGGCAATCTACAACTTCAATGGCTGCAAGTTGTGGATGAAGGTGTTCATGGATGACAAGTCGCCCTTGTTGCATGTGGAATGGGTTCCATTTAATGCAGGCGAGAAATTGCCTGCTGGTGTGCAGTTGAAGATGACGGTTGCGCCGAATGTGGATGGCATGAAGAACAACAGTTACAAGCGTGAACTCAAGACGCCAGCCAGAACGTACGCCAGGGAGAAGGGCAAAAGCGGATGGACGAACATACAGCCCGATGATACCAGCTTTGTAATGTATGATACAGTTTATATTCCTGCGGAGGACAAGCAGAAAATCAATAGCCCCAGCTTCTTCAAGCTAGACACTGCCCAGCTGGCAAAAGGCCGCTTCTTTTATGGCGCTGCTGCAGGAGTTTCCTTTGATCTGGCATTCAAGGAAGGGCTGGATGCCATTTCATTCCAGTGCCTGGATGTGAAACGCAAAATGAATACTGAGCAGTTCCTGCAATTCCTCAAGGACAATAACTGCCTGTGATTGGAGCGGGGGGGGGTAGCCAGCGCGTCCCGCGCTGGAAAGGGATCGCCAGCGCGGGACGCGCTGGCTACCTCCATC
>JAFSTJ010000093.1 GCA_017450525.1 Victivallales bacterium
GACAGAGACCGCGCTCAGGCCCCAGCGGCGGGTGACCGCCACCGTGACGATGGACGCGACGGCGATGTGCACGATGTTGGTGCCGATCAGGATCGTCGTCACGGCCCGGTCGAAATTGTCCAGGACGAAGAGCGCCTTCTGTGCCCGCGGGTCTCCCCGCTCGGCGGCGGTTTTTATTTTATTGCGCGAGGCGGAGGCGAAGGCCGTTTCGGCCACGCCGAAATACGCCGCGCAAAAGAGCAGCATGATCGCGATGATCCATGGCAATCGACTGCCATCATCCATGATAGGATCTCCATCTCCTTTTGAATCAAATTACCTTGTAATATAACACAGATGGGAAAAAGCGTCAATATGCGGCTGCGGCGCAGACGATGGCCCGAAATATCTGTGTTGCGGGTAAATATCCGGCGGACGACAAAACAACACGAAACGACATAATGACCTCAATTATTGTCAAGAGCAAGTCGTAAACAAGGTTGGTAAAGAGTTTATATGCAGACAATCGCCTTACGATGAAGTACTTGGCGAGCTTACCTGGAGCAGGAAGACGAACGCTACTCAATGAAGGTTTCCCTATCCCTATATTTATAGGGGAGTTCATTTTTGATACTCCTTCTGTTGGTATAAAAGCAAAAACCTCCCTTGCAGACTTAGTCTGACTGCAGGGGAGGAGTGCTTATTTATGACGAATAATAAGAATAGCAGGCATAACGAAAGAATCAGCATGAGTAGAGCAATAAATGAAATACTCAAATAAATCAATATTTGTCAGTTTTTGCTGTTATGTCATAACAGAGGGTTTCATTTAGCCTAATTCTATATTGTTCTTTTGAAGCATGGCTCGCACATCATCATAGACAGATTTAATTGCATTTTCGTAGTCAAGCGTCACTTTTTTATCCGTAGTGTAATCGCTAAGAAGCGCCTGCTCCAATTCTGCCAGATCCATTTCCTTTCCTTTGTAAAAGATCTGGGTCTCACGGATCGATATAAGAAGGATATTGTTGTCCGTCTCTTCAACTAAAAGCTCCGGTAAAGATTCTTGTGCTGGCTCCATTGTTGCTGGTTCTGCTGATTCCGCATCTTCACCGGAAGGCTCTGGTAAAGGTTCTTGTACAGGCTCTATTGTTGCTGGTTCTGCCGGCGTCTCTGACGCCGTTGTTTGCATCTGGGCAGTCGCGGACTGACTAGAACTCTCGCTCTCAAGCAACAGATCCTTGCCGTCACCATGACCCAAACCCAAGCCATATCGTCCGCCGCCAAACAGACCTAAAGCCAATAATGCACAAACAAGAGCGTTCCGTATAGGATGTTTCTTGAATCTCACTTTCGCCATAACGCATTCTCCTTAGTTCGTATAGGTGTTGCGTTCAAGGAAGATAAGGGGCAAGTTTTCTTTTGCCTGTAGGTCTTCTACTATCTTTTTTAGCATTTCATATTCCTTTTGGTAAATCGTGTGGCTGTCATATTGAAAAACCAAGAATACCACTTTTGCGTCTGTCCGCAGTTTTTCCTGCATTCGAGCAATCAGAGTATTCCGAGCGTAGTTTTCATTGGCTACGTCATAGGAGATTTGCTGTGCTGCCTCTCCTTCCGATTCAAAGAGGATAGTTTTGTCCGCATTCACGCAGATGGTAACCAAGACCGAGTTGTCCATCACCGTATTCTGAGTTAGAATCTGGCGCTTCCAACTCTCACACTCCTCCCGCGCAATCTCCAAGTCATGCTCTAAAGCATTCTTGTCCTGCTTGAGATTCATATTTTCCTGCTCCATAGCGACCATTTGTTCATGATTCTCCTCCGAGGCAGCCAAAGCGTTTGCTGTCTGCCCCTTGGCCTGAATCAGGATTACAAAGAGCATAATGAGGATAACATCCAGCAGCGAGGTCAATTCAATAAAGATCTGACGCCGCTTTCTCATACTGTCACGCTCTCCATTTCCTCGATCTCTGGGCGTCTGGCCAACAGCAGTTCAAGTTCCTTGTCATTCTCTTCCATTTTGGCAGCCAATGGAGCATCTGCTATTTTTGCTGCGATGGCAAAGATAAGGCCCCATAGGGTAGATGTTAAAGCGGCAAAGAAATTCTGTTGCATGTTTTCCATGTCAGCCACCATAGGAAGCAAGGATATAACTGTCCCAAGAATCCCCAACAACGGAAAAATAGCTGTCATGTTGGCAAACCAAGAATACAATTGTTCTGACTTGGACCGGCTCTCCATCAGCACCTGCTCATCAACAGCCATAACGCTTCTTGCTAAAGATGACGCATCAATGTTCTGCCATGCTGCACGGTTGATTTTTGGAGAAACC
>JAFSTJ010000094.1 GCA_017450525.1 Victivallales bacterium
TAACTTTTTCCACCTGTATGGTTGGAGGTAGCCAGCGCGTCCCGTAAGGCTGGAGGTAGCCAGCGCGTCCCGCGCTGGGAAAACACTACACAAGAAGATACAATTGCCATGGACAGCTTGTCGCAAATTGGCAGGCAGGTCATTTCGACCGCGAGACGCGCTGGCACCCCCGGCTACGAATAATTTCAACATTCGGAGTGAGCGGTTCTTTCCAGCGCGAGACGCGCTGGCTACCCCCGCTAACCGTATAGCTGTGAAAAAAAATAAGCATTGCCACTTGCGAATGCAAAATAGTTTGTTAGAATAAGCGCTAGTGTATAAAACAATTACTTACTACAACGAAAAGGACACAAAAGATGAAAAAGCATTTCACCTTGATCGAACTGCTGGTTGTGATAGCAATTATCGCGATTTTGGCCGCTATGCTTCTTCCTGCACTGTCCAAAGCACGGGACAAGGCAAGAGAAATCAGCTGCGTAAACAATTTCAAGACACTTGATCTCTATGACAAATTGTATGCGGACGACTGGGACGGCTTCGGCATGCCATACAGGATTGGCGTCAATGACGGCGGCGTTTACAAGCAACGCAACTGGCATGACGTGCTTTTGTCCGGCAGCGGAGGCTATGGCACTGACATAGCCAGATGCCTGGGCATACAGCAGTTCAAACCTCCATTTTGCCCCACTGGAGCAGCCAGCGAATCGGACGACTTAAGGAACTCAATTCTTTACGGCCACAATAGAGGTCTGATGGGACTTAACACCTGCTTCCATCAAGGCAGCTACCAGGTCAATGAAGTTCCTTCCACTAATCCCCAGCGCTACGCAATCAAGAGGCTTGCCCAAATCAACAATGGCTCCACCACGGTGCACTTCGGCGAATCAAACCGCAGCGCCAATCCCGACATTGGCTCATACCCCACCACATACATGCAGTTCAGGCACAACCAATGCATGACCACCACATTCTACGACGGGCACGTGGAAATGCGCAGATACCGCTCTCTTGCAAACACCGACTTCTACGCGCATAACACTGGCAACCAGCAATTTGACAATAAAGGCAATCAGCTTTAGGCAATTCTGGCAAATGGCATAATGGCTAGTATGCCAAACAAGCCAGATTTTAAAAAAAAATTGCTTTTTTCATAAAAAAACGCCAAAGTATTGCCACATTTTCAAAAGTTCAAGTATATTACGCCAATTGCAATATGCTTATGCTTCATTGCGCTACAGAAAAAACATTGAATAAAATAAATGGGTTCCTGGGAATCCAAAACCTGAAAGGGCAAACAATGGAAATCAGAAAGAAATTGGCAAAACTAGTAGTCAGCGTCTTTGCAACTGCGGCAATTCTAGGTGCGACAGGAGCGATTGCCGCTGAAAATGACGATTGGTTCTACACAAATGAAGACCAAGCCCAGATATTTGACGTCAACAGCGTCATTGTCCAGGGCGAACTCTACCTCTGGAACAGAGTAGCTGACTTATTTGACATACTCGAATGCGGAATCGGCGTTGGCTGGAACATCGGCTTCGATGCGCAAATCACCGAGTATGCCCAGTTAGCCGCCATTAAAAAATATGGCAAGGGCGTGGAATTTCCTCATTTCATACCACCATTCTGGATGATACATTATTTCCAGCACAAGCGTATCTTCCGTGTACATGACGGCCAATATTCCGCACGTGCATTCGGTAAACTACGCCAGCAGAATGTCACCGAAGAAGAACGCCATCAGGTGACTTTCACCAGCGATCCGTGGGACATGCGCCTAGAGCTGGCATTGCTTGCACATCTTTACGCGGATGTCAAACTAGATGAGACGGCTGACTTCATCACTGGCTTCTTCGGATATGACCTCAAGCATGACGACTATTCGATTGAGGATTCGATGGAAAGACGCCGTCCTGCTGACCAGCTGGGGCGCGGCGTCTGCAACATCCTGTTCGGCGCATTGGAGATTCCATTCAACATATTGCGCGTGACTGAAGAGGAAGGCGATTTCCCTGGCATCTCCAAGGGCGTATTTTTGGGTGTATGGCGCTTCGCCATACGCGAAGTTGTGGGCGCGGTTGAGTTAATCAGCTTCCCATTTGGTTGGGACCCCATCATCCTGCCTGAATACACATGGCAGAAAACCTCTGGCATAATCTGGCAGATAAACAGGCCTTCATTCCAACGCTACTTCTAGGCTGTGCTTGTCCAAGACAGGTGAAACCAATGCGTTCCACCTGTCTTTTTTTTACATATATGCCATGTCCCACCGCCTCTGCGGGACTAATTGTTTAATTTTCTGGGAACAGAGCATACACATAAGCAATTGCACAAACAAGGAATCTTAGACTAATGGAAAACAGTGTTTACATCGATTTACTTCAGAAACTGATGCGGTGCAAGGCCGTTTCATCGGACAAGGCGGCTGTGAACCGCGCCTCGGAAATATTGCTGGGCTTCCTCAGGGAGAAGGGTGTCCACTGCACCGTTGAGGATTGCTTTGGCTACAATGTGGTCTATGCCTCCACTGTGGAGGGCAAGAAGACTGACTTGCTTCTCAACGCGCATATTGACGTTGTGCCTGCGATGAATGAAAAACAATACACACCTGAAATCAAGGAAGGCATCATCTATGGGCGCGGTGCGTCGGACTGCCAGGGAAGCGCAGTCTGCATTGCGCAGACACTGGTGCGCCTCATGGGTTCAGGCAAGGCGGTTTCCGGCATATTCACATGCGACGAGGAAATCGGCGGAAAGACCACGGCGGAAATGATAGCTCGCGGCTACGGAGAAGGAGCCAAGCTGGTGGCAGTCGTGGACGCAAGCAGCTATAAAATCGCAATTTCACAGAAAGGCATTGTTTCCGTGACGGTCACCGCCACAGGACAAACTGGCCACTCCTCGCAGCCATGGCTTTTCAAGAACGCACTGGACGAACTGGTGAATGCATACGTCAAACTTCGTGACGCATGGCCAAAGCCAGACATGAATAGCAACCTTCTGGAATACAATTCAATGGCACTTTGCCAGATACATGGAGGCTTTGCTCACAACCAGATTCCAGACAAGGCCTCCATGGTACTAAACTTCCGCGTCACAAAGGAGGGCGACGTGAAGAAGACCCTCGACTTCGTCAAAGAAACCACTGGATTGGAAGTAAGCATCATTGAGACATGCGAGCCTGTGAACTGCGATGAAAATTCTCCAGCGCTGCAATCGCTGAAGAAGGA
>JAFSTJ010000095.1 GCA_017450525.1 Victivallales bacterium
GTCAGGACGTGTGACCGCCATCCGCACCTGGCAGGCACAGTCCACAGTCCACTGTCCACTGTCCACTTGATTACAGATGTGGTTTGGAGGCGGTTTCACGCAGGATTTCGCCCCATTTTTCGTTTATTTCCAACATTGACATGAAGCGCTCCTCCATGAACTCGCGCAGTTCGGGCATTGGATAGACCTTGCCGAGAGTTGCCTCCAGTTTCTGTGTCAGGTCCTCGGTGCGTTCGCGTGTGATGCGGACGCCGTCGCTCCAGTTGTTTAGAATGCCGTCCGTGACAAGGCCTTTTCTGTACGAGGAAAGCAATCCCTGGTTGGAACTGAAACAATGGTCAACATATCCAAACAGGACATCTATCTCGTTGAATGCATGCCATATTTCCAGATATTCGCCATTGCGGGGTGCCTTTCCCAGATACTTTTCCAGTTCCTTCTTCACAATGGCAGGCTCGTTTCCGAAGCCGTATGAGAGGATGTCCATGTTCAAGTCAGGCAATCCGAAGAAATTCTTAGCAAAGTCGCAGTTAAAGGCATGCCTATCCTTGATTTTGCCGTGCAACAGACTTTCTGCCAGATATGCCGCCACGTACATTCCCTGCGGGAGCGTTGAGTTAATGGGATCAAGGCTTTGGATGCGGCCCCACAGCGTGCCAATATGGCCTTCAGCGGGATATTCCGCCTGGATATCCGCCCAGTCATCCACATTCTGCAAATGGGGGCGCTGCTTGCCCATGCCAGCATAGCGGTGCTCATTGCTCTGTATGCGGGACGCGGCCCAATAGCGTATTCCAGCCTCGGCATATCTCTTGATGATGTCCTTGTTTATCTCACGATACTGCCAAACGCATGGAATTACCTTGGACAGCAAGTCTCCTGATTCAGAGAACTCATGCTTTCTGAACACATCGTCCCATACAAGAGGCTGTTTTCCCTTGGCGATAATGTAGTCAGCACACTCGTTGACGCGTGCCACAAACAACTGGAACTGGTCCTTTCCCGCGCAAAGGGGGCAAGGTGACTTGAAACTCATCTCATCCGCCCCGATGTGGAAATAGACGCAGTCAGGGAAAATGTCCAGAATCTCGTCTGTCATCGCGGTCCAGATATCATAAGTCTCGCGCTGCGAAAGGCACCACTGGTAGATGTTGCCATTCTCGCTCCACTTGCGGTATGCAGGCTCCTTAAGGAAATAGTGCAAGTGACCGATGCTTTGGAGCAACGGAATCACACCAATGCCCAACTGGCGGCACTTTTCCGCCACGCGCCTGAAGTCGTCCTTGGTGTAGGCGGTGTTCCGCACTGCATCGGGATATGATTCAAATGGGAATTTGTCCTCAAACTCAAGCAGGATATGGGTGTATCCCATTTCTGCCAGATTGTCCAGCATTCCCAGGAGAAAATCCACCTTGGGGAACATGGACTTCATGTCAAAATGAATGCAACGAATTTTCATTTGCTCTGATTACAGTTGTGGGTTCCTGGTTCTTTCGCGGAATTCGCGGTAGATTTCCATTGTGGTAGTATCGGCCTTGATGACACGGACGTATTCAGCGATGTCCCTGGCTGCGGCGTCAACTATTTCCTTTCCATATTCGGCTGTGCAGTTGTTGCCATAGCCGCCGCAGTGGTGCGGATGTGCGGCAAACCACCATGCTGGCACCTTGAGGCCTGCGTTCAGCATGTATTCCGAACGCTTGTCGGAAATGCCGACCTCACGTGGCAGTTGCATGCTCATGTTCACGCACTGTGGGAAGAGATGCAATGACACGGCTGTCTCATAGCCGCCAGCGTGCCCGCTGGTGGAGTTCGTCTCGGCATCCAGTTTCTTCCTTGCCTCAATCATACCCTTGCTGATATAGAATGAATGTGAGGGATAATATACCATGTAGTCCCTGTCCTTCTCGCAGAAACGCTGGAGGAAGTACTGTATCATTGGGTCATTGCCGCCATGTGAATTGATGAGCAGAATCTTCTTGAAGCCGTTGCGGGCGATTTCCGAGCAAAGCGCCTCCAAGGCGTTCACGCAGATTTCCAGCGGGAAGGCAATTGTGCCAGGGGCGAAAGTGCAGTCGCTGAGGCTGCCCAGATACCAGCCAGGGAACACCATGAATGGCTCCATTTCCGCCGCCCTGTCCACAAAATGCCATGCCTTCATGTAGTCAATGCCAACTGGCAGGTGGTCACCATGCCTTTCTATGCAGCCCATGGGCACAACGCAGACGCCGCCGCACTTTTCCCTGGCCTCCACGATTTCACGTGCCGTCATTTCATTCCAACGCATAAAACACTCCTCATTTTTTCTTTTCAAACACTTCTATGTTGTCAACCAGCGCGTAATCGCCGATCGAGTAGAACAATTTACCATAGCGCGTGCTATGCCAAAGTGAAAAGTTCATAACACAATCGCCATCGTTTTTTGCGACAAAGGTCCCTGTGTACTCTTTCCAGTCAGGCGTGAGTTCTATGTACGTGCCCTTTTTGATTTTCGGGGGCATTGTAACCTTCAGATCCACATCCTTCTGCTTTACCAAAAGCAAGAAACGCGGTGCAGATCCCGTTGCCTCAAAGGAAAAACAATAGGTCTTTCCTGCCTTGACATTGGTTATTGGCACCAGGATATTGGCTGCGGCGGTCTCAATTCCGTCCTTGTCTTTGGTGAAATTGACAATTTCCACCTTGGCGCAATGATTGTCACCGATCTCCTCCTTGACAAAAGTCAGCCTTCCCCTGCCCTTGTATATTTTTGACAACACAGGGGCAGCTGCCTCAAAATCGCCATTGGAAACCAGATTCTGCGCCGAGCACAAGCCAGCAATCAGCGACAGCATTAAAATTGCATGTATTTTCATTGTTGTTCTCATTTTGTTCTTGAATACGTCGCTTCCAAATCACCCATTAGCGCAATCATCAACCCAGTTGGATAAATCCACGCCTCCGAGCCGTAACTTGTGTCAGTTGTTCCTCCCGGATTTACAGCGGCAGGCTTCAATATCATTGGCATGCCTCCACGTGTTCTGAAGCCATTTGCCATAATGCCAGGAATGATTGCGTCCGCATGTGCCTCATTGCCAGAAAGCCCCGTCATAAGCGCGGGATGGCGCCAGCCCATGGCGGATATCTCACACATATTCTGCGGA
>JAFSTJ010000096.1 GCA_017450525.1 Victivallales bacterium
ATTGCGTTTGTTGCCTCGGCGGCGCAGGCGCCATTTGCCGCCAAGCATCATACGGAGGTGGCAAAACTGACTGAGGAGACGCTTGTCCCCATACTGTTGGATGAGGATTGGCATTTCACTTCTGTCCCTGAAGATGGCAACTGGCAGAACGGACCTGTGCAGGGCAATGTCTTTCAGTTGAAAGGACAGCAACTGAACCTAGACCAGTTGACGCCAGAAAAGAAGAAGGCAAAAGACCAGTTGATTTTGTATAATGTCTTCCAGGCGCAGGCGTCTGGTATCGCAGTGCTGGGGGCTGCTGCGGACTGGTGGCTAGAGGTCTTTGTTAACGGCGAACTCTGCTTCTCAACCTTTGACAAGGGAAATGGCATAGATGATTTCGCTCCAAGAATAAACAGATTTTACATCCCAGTTCGTAAAGGCAAGAATCTGCTTGCCATTCGCGCACGCAGAGGGGCTGCACCCATATGGAAATTCGGTTGCGGCAATGTCGCTGGCCTAGCACCATTTGCGGCGTTGAAGGAAGGCCCATGGCTTACGCATCCCGACCAGGATGGCATAAGCGTGCGTTTCATCACACAGGGCGAGGTGCCCTCAGGCGTGGAGTATCGCCGCAAAGGCGAGACTGAATGGAAGGTGACATGGGATGAAGCGGACGGCCAGATACGCCTTTCTGACTTCCATTGCGTGCGCATTTCAGGCCTGGAGCCAGGCAAATACGAATATCGTATTGTGATGTTGGAACCATTGGACTTCAAAGTTGCGGTACATCTGCCTGAGGTCTGCAACTTCACAGTTGTGCCAAAAGATAATGTCACGGCAAGTTTTCTTTTTATGGCGGACTTGCAGTTTCCAGCAGAAGGGCAGCGTAGCCTCTTGAAGGCTTATTTCAAGGCTACGGATGCGCCGAACTGTGACTTTGTTGTGTTTGGCGGGGACATTGGCAACAATTTCATCTTCAGGCGTTGGCTGGATATTTTCCTGCATGAAACCTACAATGCAAAACCCGAAGGCATGCCTGTCGTTCCAGTACGCGGAAATCATGAACTGCGGGGTAAGGAGATAGGTGATTATTCCAGGTTGCTTGGAATGCCTGACGGCAAGACGTATGGCGTGCTTCGCTATGGAGACACGGCATTTCTGGTGCTGGACTGCCTGGAATGCGGTGCGCCTGGCGAACGGGGAGCGTCCATGCTGAATGTTGTGGCAGACCGCTTGCTGGAGCGACAAAAGGCATTTTTGGAGAAGGCTTTGCAATCGGAAAAATGGACTAGTGCGAGGCGTCGCATTGTGCTGGCGCATAGTGCGCCATATTCGCATAATTCGGGTTTCATCACGAACAATTTGAAGGCAATGGTTGACCCATGGTTTGCGGGGAAGAAGCCTCGTAGCAAGGTGGATTTGTGGCTGTGCGGGCACATTCACCGCTATCGCAGGGGCATTCCTGGCAAGGCAGAGATTGCATCCATGTCAGGGAAAGGCAAACCCATTTCTGGCGAGAACTACATATTCCCAGTTTTCACGGTGGCTGGACCAAACAAGGCAGGTGACATTCAGTCCTCTGTGGTACGCGTGGATTTGAAGCAGGACGGCATAGTCGTGCGCACTTATGCGCCCGATGGCGCAATGATCGAGCATATTGAGTTTGATGCAGCAGGCAATTGCAAGGAAATCAAATCTGTCCCGCACATCAAATGATAGGTTTGCGCTGAAAACAACAGTGATAATAGGTCACCGATTGATATTGGCAAGCCATCGGTGGTGCGCACCTGCCTGCGGCTTTCGCCGCAGGCACCAAGGCCCTCCTCCTTGTATCTTCCCCAGGGCATGTGTTGGCGGTCTCCCTTTGCCCCCCTTTGCCTGGGTGCCCGCTGCGAAAGCAGCGGGTAGATGCTCCTCCTCAAGGGCTTGCCGATATCAATCGGTGACCAATTTCCGAATCGGATTTTTTGTGACAAAACGATTTGATTAATTGATATCTATCATTATATTGCGGCACTCTATTTTTTAGGGGGCGAATTGGTTTCGACTGCTTAGGTAGAACGAAAGTCGCGTGCGGAGGATGATCGTTGGCCTCCTTAATCATCGGTCAAAAAAGTAACTGCGAACAACGAACTCGCATTCGCGGCTTGAACCCGCGACGTCTCTTTAACTGATGCCTGATAGGCTAGAGAGGCGAATGCATCAGGCTTGTCCAGAGGTCGTGCAGGCGGGCTGAAGGACAAGATTTAACAGACTGCTGCTTCCCTGTCCGTGTGCGTACGCCACCTAAAACAGGGACTAAGACTTAAATCGCGTGCTACGCATGTAGAAGCTTTCGCAACGCTTTCCCAGGACCGGGGTTCAAGTCCCCGCGCCTCCACCAATTTCAAGTAGAAAAAGCACTGATTTTTGCCGTTTTTTGGCATTCGGTGCTTTTTTTATGCGATTTTGCCTTATATTAGTCTCAATCGGTATTACTGGCTTCGTCAAGTCAGGAGAACCGTGCAATGGGCAGAAGAAAGAAGATGAAACAGGAAAAGCTTCCACTAGGAACAATATATCAGGCTAGGACTGGCGGCAACTACTACCTTCGCTACCAGATACAGGGCAAGCGCAAGAACATCAATCTCAACACGTCCGATTACGATACGGCATTGAAGGAGTATGAGCGTCTGCTGCCGACGCTTCAGGCCACCACTATAGAGGTTATCGACGCTCACGTTAAGAATGCACGTCAGTTAGTTGGGCGTATGATTTGCCTCACTCTTGGTGAAGCTTGGAATAAATATTCCGTGTCCCCAGACCGAGCTATGCCAGCCACCATCCATGAGCAGGAATCATATCAGGCGACTTTTAACGATTTTGTGAAGTTCATTGGCGACCCCTTGCGTGAACTCCACACGATAAAGTATCAGGATGCTCTTGCATTTTCAGAGCAAATGAAGACTCAGCGTATGGCTGTGGACACGCACAACCGCAAAGTCAAACGTCTTCGCAAAATATTCAATGTGCTATCTGAATATCGCCACGGAGCGGAGAATCCTTTTGCCTCGAAAACATTGTTGAGAAAGCCACGCGAGGAGCAGAACATTGGAGTTCGTCGTATGTCATTCACTCACGAGCAGGAGAAGGCCTTGCTGGAGGTACTTGACAACCCGAAGTACAGAGTGATAAACAAGGAGGAGATAAAGGTCATCTATTACCTTGGGATATACACTGGTCAAAGATTAAAGGATTGTGTTCTTTTGCGCTGGTCAAAAGTGAACCTGGAGACGGGGAAGATTGTGATTAAGCAGTTCAAGACTGGGAAGGAGGTCTCCTTCCCCATTGCTCCGCAGTTACTAAGCGTCCTTAATGAAGCGTTGGTCTGGAAGGATGACGAGTACAGTTATGTCTGCCCAAAAGTTGCAGAACGCTACAACAAGGAAGATGCGCGAGGCAAGAACATAGGAAACAATCTCGTTGATTTGGATGTTTTGAGAGTGATACGATGGATTGGCCTTGAACCCTCTGTTGATGTTCCTGGTCGCAAGAAAAAGGTGACGGTATATGGTTTTCATTCATTGAGGCACAGCTTCGCATCACATTGTGCGGAGGCTGGAGTGCCGAATGCCGTTGTCCAATCAATTCTAGGTGATGACTGCGAGATTCTTGATGCCTACTACACGCACATTGGCGATGAGGCCCAGCAGAAGGCGATAGCCGCCATCGCTGGTGAGGTCGGCGTCATCACGGACAAGGAGAAGATAAAG
>JAFSTJ010000097.1 GCA_017450525.1 Victivallales bacterium
CATGGCAATAGTCGGCGTGGGGTGGACCATATACGGAATGGTCATGGGCTGGGCGCCGAAGCGCAAGGTCAATGTATCCATCATGCTGTTCTACAGTGCGCTGGCGGCCATAGCGGTGTGCGTAATTGCGGGGCTGCTCACAGGTTTGCCGAAGGATGTGCCAGCTTTGCCGCATTGCATTACATTTGTTTCGCTGTGCCTTTGCGGCATATTGAATTTCTTTCAGCTGTATCTAATGTCAAAGGCAATGGAGCGTGGTCCTAATTGCATAATATGGAGCCTTATACAAAGTGCGTTCGTCTTTCCTTTTGTCTTTGGCGTGGTATGCTTCCATGCCAGATGCGTTGTCTGGAATATAAGAGGTGTGCTCCTCATCATTGGTGCCTTGGTGCTGTACAGCATTGGCAAAAGCAACAACGTGATTGGCAAGTGGAAGATGCTGGCTTTCATCGCGATGCTGGTGACTGGCTGCACACAGATATTGGCTAACTTGCCTTCCTATTTTCCAGAGGCCGAAGGAGTTTCAGGCATTTGGCGCACCGCATATTTCTCAGTTGGCTTGGGTTCGGGCACAATCATCCAGACACTTATTGAACGAGGCAAAAAACTGCCGTCAGTCATCAAAGACAGCTTTTTCAGTATGGACATGTGGATATGCATAGTCCTGCTACAGTCCACGGAAATAATCACGTCCGCATTCCTGCTTTATCCAGGCATGAATAGGCTGGCGGCGGCAGGCGTGGGCGCCATTGCGTATCCAATAACGGTTGCTTCCAGCATCGTGTCATTCGACCTGTATTCGCTGATACTGCTGCGCGAAAAGCGCACACCGCTACAGATACTGGGCATGGTTATGATACTGGCTGGCATAGCGGGCCTGTGTCTCTGACGCTGTGCACACATCAAATTGCCTGTTTTCTGCTTGAAAAACGGGGAAAAAACACCATATTACCGCACTTGTTTGTAAATGTGTTGACGACGTTGCATTATGGTTGAATGCAGCGCGTTGTTAAAATTGGAACAAATCAGAAGGAGTCATCTCTAATGAAGAAGAAGATGAGGGTAGTACTTGCTTATTCGGGTGGTCTGGACACATCCTGCATTCTGAAGTGGTTGCAGGAGCAGTACAATGCCGAGGTCATAACCTACTGTGCCAACGTTGGGCAGGAAGAGGAACTGGACGGGCTGGACGAAAAGGCCAAGGGAACAGGCGCCATCAAGTCATATGTCGAGGATTTGACTGAGGACTTCGCACGCGACTACATCTTCCCCATGTTCCAGGCAAACGCCATCTATGAGAACATGTATCTCCTGGGCACGTCAATTGCGCGTCCTTTGATTGCCAAGCGCCTTGTCGAGGTCGCAAAGGCCGAGAAAGCGGAATACATCTGCCACGGTGCAACAGGCAAGGGCAACGATCAGGTTCGCTTCGAGTTGAGCGCCTACGCGCTGAATCCTTCCATCAAGATCATCGCCCCATGGCGCAGTGCCGATTGGACATTCAAGTCCCGTACCGATCTGGTGAACTATGCGAAGTCCCGCAAGATTCCGATCACAATCCATGCATCCAAGCCATATTCAATGGACCGCAACCTGCTGCACATCAGCTTTGAAGGCTATGCACTGGAGGATCCATGGCAAGAGGCACCAGAGGAATGCCATGTTCTGACAGTTCCTGTTGAAAAGGCACCTGACCAGGCCGAATACATCGTGCTCGGCTTTAAGAAGGGCATCCCCGTGAGCATTAACGGCAAGAAGCTCTCTCCTGCAAACCTCATGCGCGAACTGAACAGGCTGGGCGGCAAGCATGCAATCGGACGCATTGATATCGTGGAAACACGCTACACTGGCATGAAGGACCGCGGCGTCTATGAGACACCTGGCGGCACCATCCTCTTCCACGCGCACCGTGCATTGGAATCCATCTGCATGGACAGGGAAGTCATGAGCATCAGGGATCAGATTATGCCTAAGTACGCTGACCTGGTTTACAATGGCTACTGGTTCTCACCAGAGCGTGAATTCCTGCAGGCCGCCATCACCAAGAGCCAGGAGAATGTGACTGGTGAAGTGCGTCTGAAGTTGTACAAGGGCAACTGTTTCATTTCAGGCCGTCGCTCGCCTTACACGCTGTATGATCCAGAAATCGTTACCTTCGAGAAGGACAGCGTTTACAACCAGGCGGATGCAACTGGCTTCATCAAGCTGAATGCTCTGCGCCTGCGCATCGGCGCATCTGCTGAAAAGCCAAAGAAATAATTATCCACAGATTGACACAGATTAACGCAGACTAACGCAGGCTGACGCGGGTTAGAACGACCGCGCCAGCCTGCATGGGGGAATTAGCATTACAACCTACGATGGAACAAAGTAAGATACGCAATATCGCCATTATTGCACACGTGGACCACGGCAAGACCACGCTGGTGGACCAGTTGTTCAAATTCAGCGGCAGTTTCCGTGACAACCAGAAGGTGGCGGAACGCCTGATGGATTCCAACGACCTAGAACGGGAGCGAGGAATCACCATCACATCCAAGAACGGATCATTTTGCTACAAGGACTATCGCATCAACATCATTGACACTCCTGGACATGCCGACTTCGGCGGGCAGGTGGAGCGAGTCCTGAAAATGGCTGATGGTACTTTGCTTCTTGTGGATGCACAGGAAGGTCCAATGCCGCAGACATTCTTTGTCCTGAAGAAGGCGCTTTCCCTAAATCTGCCCATAATCGTTGTCATCAACAAGATTGACAAGCCTGCGGCGGCTCCATACAAGGCGATAGACGATGTATTCGATTTGTTTGTCAGGCTGGACGCACCTAGCGAATTGCTGGATTTCCCAGTTGTGTTCGCTTCTGGCAGAGACGGCTATGCCGTAAATGAGTTGGAGGACGAGAAAAAGGACCTGGCGCCATTGTGCGAGCAGATCATCAAGCGCATACCGCCACCGCCTGGCTCGCCAGACGACCCGTTGCAGGTAATGGTCAGTTCCTTGGATTACTCCCCTTATCTGGGCAGACTTGGCATTGGCAAGATCACTGGTGGTACGCTGAACATCAACAAGGAAATCGTTGTGGCGATGACGGACGGCAGCATCAAGCCAGCCCGCATTACCAATGTGTTCCGTTTTGAAGTGAACCAGAAGGTTGCTGTTACCTCTGCCTGCTGCGGTGATATCGTGGCAATTTCGGGCATGGACGAGGTCACAGTCGGTTGCACATACACTGACCCTGAAAATCCGCGTCCGCTGCCTCCAATGGAGATTGACCAGCCTGTCATTTCAATGAACTTCATTCCAAATGACTCGCCATTTGCGGGCAAGGAAGGCAAGTATGTCACCTCCAGGCATTTGGAGGAGCGCCTGCGCCGCGAGACCATGTCGGACGTGGCATTGCATGTGACGCCGCTAGGCGAGGGACTTGGTTTCTGTGTACAAGGCCGTGGCGAACTGCACCTCTCCATCCTGATTGAAGAAATGAGGCGCGGCGGCTATGAATTCCAGGTAACAAGCCCACAAGTCATATTCAAGAATGAAGGCGATACCGTATTGGAGCCTTACGAGGAATTGACGCTGGACGTTGACGATGCATACGTGGGGCCTGTCATGGAGAAGCTAGGATTGCGCAAAGGCATAATCCAGAGCATGTCATCCAACAACGGGATGACGCGATTGGTCTATATTGTGCCAACCCGCGGTCTGTTGGGATACAGGTCGGAATTCCTTACCGATACCAAGGGCCTAGGCGTGATGAACTACATTTTCCATGGATACAAGCCATTTGCAGGTGAAATCAAGCACAGGCTGCGTGGCGCGATGGTGTGCATGGAGACCTGTAAGTCCGTGGGCTATGCATTGTTCAACTTGCAGGAGCGCGGAACGCTTTTCATCGGTCCTGGCATTGACATCTATGCTGGGCAGGTCATTGGCGAGCATTGCCGTCCAGAGGATCTTATCGTGAATCCAGCCAAGGCTAAGAAACTGACCAACATAAGGGCTGCTGGATCAGACGAGGCAATTGCATTGACTCCGCCCAGGAAGATGACTCTGGAGGATTGCATTGCGTTCATTAATGATGACGAGTTGGTGGAAGTCACACCAGAGAACATCAGGATAAGCAAGAAGCACCTTCGTAAATGGGGAGGCGGCTGATAAATGAAAACGCGAGGAAGCAGAATGCTGGTACATTATACTTGTAGGGACAGCGAAGGCAATGAGCTGGAAACCACAAGGAATGGCGAGCCTGTGGAGATTTTCGCAGGGAACCAGGATGTGCTTCCCGCTTTGGAAAAGGCGTACCTGGCAATGAAGCCAGGCGAGAACAGGAATCTGCATCTCAAGCCCAGCCAGGCATTCGGTTCAGTACAAGGCGACCTTTTCTTCGAGGTGCCAATGGAAATGCTGCAACTAGATTGCGAGCCAGAAATCGGAATGACGGTGGAATTGGCCCAGGACGGGGATGAACCATCGCCAGGCACCATCGTTGAAATCAATGAAGAATACGTGCTGGTGGATTGCAACCACCCCTTGGCGGGAAAAGACCTTTATTTTGAATTGACGCGGGTGGAATGATCGTCATACTGGCAAATGGAACGTATCCAACTGGCGCCGAGCCGCTGAAACTGCTTGCCAATGCGGATAAGGTCGTGTGCTGTGACGGCGCGGCGCTGGAGTATATCTTCAGAGGCGGCGAACCAGATGTAATAATCGGGGATTTGGACAGTTTCCCCCAGGAACTTTGCCAAAAATACCAGGGCAGGGTGCATCATATTGCCGAGCAGGAGACCAATGACCTGTGCAAGGCATTCAGGTACTGCCTGGAGCAAGGCTGGAAAGATATTGTCATATTAGGAGCTACAGGCAAACGGGAAGACCACACCATAGGCAACATTGCATTGCTTGCCGACTTTGCCGAGCAAATGCCATCAATCCGCATGGTCACGGACGAAGGCGAGTTTTTCGTGGTACTTGGACGTGCGGTGTTTCCCACTGTCAAGGGGCAGGAAATATCCCTTTTCGCATTAAGGCGCGATACCCATATATATTCAGAGGGGCTTATGTATCCACTCGATGGCTTATGTCCCGAAAAACTGTGGAGCGCCACGCTGAATGTGGCCACAGGAGATAATGCAAGAATCACAGTCGCTGAAGAAGACAAACCAGTGATTGTATTCAAGTGCAATCCATAACGCAGAGGCGCCCCCTTTTAACGCAAAGACGCAGAGACGCAGAGTTTTTAATTGATTATCAATAGACTGCCATGGCAGTTTGAATAGGTAATTTATTCAAAAGATAAACAATAAAAACTCAGCGTCTCTGCGCCTTTGCGC
>JAFSTJ010000098.1 GCA_017450525.1 Victivallales bacterium
CCCGGGGCAAAATGTGCCAGTTGGTGCCGAACACGGACTATCATCTGACGAAAAGCGACTCAGACCCCTACGATTTGACGGACGGGAAGTTCGCAAGCAAGTCTGAGGAGCGCCTCTGGTTCTATCGTGGTACGGTAGGCTGGTATGAAGGGCTGGGGCATTCGTTCATAAAGATTGATCTGGAGAACGTTGAACCTGTGGAGAAAGGTGTCATACGTTTGCTTGGCGGCTCCACAGGCAACTTCAAGTTTCCGCAGAGAATGACTGTGCATGTCTCAAAGGACGGCAAACTCTATCACGAGGCGTTTTCAATGCAGAAACTGGCGCCCTGCGAAAGCAGCCAGTGCGATTGGAGACGCTATTATTACATTGAGGAGGACCAGCACTGGGGGAAGGCATGGACCTATCCATTTGAGTTGCCGATAAATGCCGAGGCGCGTTACATCATTCTTGAAATCAAGGCTGAGACGGCATCTATTTTCAGTGATGAAATGGCCGTCATCAAGGCAGAAAACCAGGCGGACGGCTTCAATGAAGCATATAAAGGGCATGGCATGGAGATTCCCATGGAAGGACTGCTCATACGCACACGCCTTCCGGAATTGGCTGTCATGGCCACCTTGCCCGCACCTCAGAAGCTGCTCGTCAGGGATCTTCGTCCTGATGACGTCAAGAAGAAGGATTTGGGCAAACTTGTGCTGGAGTTGCCAAAGGGCGTGAAAATCATAAATGCCGCTGATTTCACTTCCGAGGAGACTGATAATGGCATCAAATACGAATACGATTTGGCGAAGGGCAAGGGCAAGCCGCCTGTCTTCTTCTTGGACGCAGCTGAAGGCGTCACAGGCAACGCGAGCATTTACGCCGTGACTTCCGAAGGGCCTCAGTTCAAGAGCACCGTGCCCGTGAAGGTTGTCAAACCGCCTGTGGTGAAGCCGTTCAAGCGTCTGCATGTCAGCCTTTCATGGATGGGGGAGGGCGAAGGTAGGAGATGGCCAGACTTCCTGAACAACTGGCGGCGCCTTGGCTTCAATGTGGTGAGCTCCTTCCCGCGCTATTGGTGGAACGCCGCGAGCGTGAAGAATGGACAGGAATACGTTGAAGCCGCCCACAAGGCTGGCTATAAAGTGATAATGAACGACTCCAGCCTGCATGAGATGGCGAGCAGGAAGAAGGCGGGACATGAGATTTACTGCACGATTCCTGGAAACGACACTCACACATGGCTGTGTCCATCCTACAAGGGAGAATTCTACCAAAAGGAGCTTGAGCGCGTGCGCCGCTGCGTCCGCAACGGCAAGCCTGAATATGTGTTCTATGACATCGAGATCTGGCATCAGGCAAAGCAGTCCTCCAAGAAATGCACAAGATGTCAGGAGGCAATCAAGGCGTCGGGCAAGAGTCAGGAGGAGTTTTTGTACGACAGAGGCAAAGAGATAATGGCCGATTTGAAGGAGGCGATACGGCTTGGCGCACAGGACGCGGGAATCCCAATGCCAATCTTAGGCTCATACGACAGGCAAGCGCTCAAACCGACATTCGCGATAGAGCGTTGGGAAGACATTTATCCCGCCTCCGTCGATATGGCTCAGCCGAGCCTATATGTCTGCGGTCGTGCCCAAGATGTACACAACAGCATCAACAAAAACCACAGGATTCTGGGCAACAAGATGATAATCCCCTGGCTGACGGCTGGCACATACGGCGAATTCGACTCCTATAAGATAGAGCAGATGGTGCTGGAGGCCCTGCTCAATGGCGCAAACGGAATCACCTATTTCCAGGCTAGCGACTTCTACGACACGCCGATGGACTTCTACTACCATGCAAAGGCTCTCGCCGAAATCCAACCTTACGAGGACCTTGTGATGGACGGTGCTGTGACGGAAATCAATGGAAGCAATCCAGACCTTACATACTCGATGCTTCTCAAAGACAATGAGGCGTTGTTGCTCGTCGGCAACTACAAGGCGGCGCCCCCAGCCACAACTGTCAAGCTTCCATTCAAGCCGCAGCAGGTGCTGGATTTGCGAGAGGGCGAGAATCTTAAAGCAAAGGGCGACATGCTATCCTTTGAGGTCCCCAAGGACGGAATCAGGCTTTTCCACATCAAATAAACAAGGCATTGGAGTATTATGAACAGAATAATAGCAATTATATTTGTTATCTTGTCATTTGTGTTATATGCGGGCAATAATTGTCTCATTGAGCGGACGCCCGTGGAGGCCGTGGCGACGGAGCGCGGCTGGATGCTTGAGCGCGACTACGACTTTGTGAACGGACGAGATGCCGCGTTCAAGGAGCTCATCATTTCGGGACGTGTGCTAACCAACAGCAAAATCCCACACATCGCTGGAGTCAATGGCGATTTGGTTGTGCGGCTCGCTCTCCCATCGAAAGCCTCCACCCTGAAAACTCACGCGACCATAACAAACTTCGC
>JAFSTJ010000099.1 GCA_017450525.1 Victivallales bacterium
CAGGTAACAGGCTGCTTCTCGTGGCTGTAGAAAAGCAAAGTCTTGTTCTGGGGACGGCCATAGCCGAAATCAAACACATAGTCCCTCCACAACTTGTAATCCTTGCTGTTTCTGATTACACCCTGGTCGGAGTGGTTCAGCAAGCCAAATGCGAATGTTGTGCTTACAAGAGTCTCCGCAATACGCATACTGTCCACGCCCTTAGGCGGATGTGTGGACACGATGCAGCGTGGGATTGTGCCAGACTGTGTACCTGCGGTCTCCGCCATGATGAAGCCATACGGATAGCGCCTCGGATATTCATTGCCACGTGAACTGCGCTCCCAAGTGATGGTGGTGGTGCAGAATGCGGTGACAGGAATGCACTGGCAATTTGTATCGTGCAGTTCCACCCATGGATAACCCATAAAGGACTTGCCTTCCTTGTAGAGCATGATGGCAGTACGCCTGGTCAATTCACGCCAGTGGAACAAGGCGTTGCAGCGTGTGATTCCCGCAGAGGCGATTTGCAGCATGTTGCTGCCGTTTATGTTTGGCACCTGGCCAGGCTGGGAGCGGAATGCCTGGGCTGAAGTGGTATTGCGCCCGCCGCCCAGCGGGAAGCAGTCGAAGTTCATGCCGTCCCATCCGCGTCGCGCATTGTTCCTCATGTTCCACAGTATCATGTCCAGATACGAATCGCTGACGGTGCCCACGTATGGGCTGATTGCATCGTCGGCAGGATAATCCCATGGCATCCATTCTGCCTTGTACATTTCTGTTTCGGGCCAGTGGCATGAATACAGCACGGGATTGTTGTAGCTCAGGAAGTAGTCTGTGCCATATTTACGCTTGTCGCCAATAAGAGTCAGCAGCGGCTTGATGGATACGGTTGGCATGTTCTTGCGTATCCAGGTCTCGTTGCGGGCCATGAAGTCCTTGACAAATGCCTTGCGATCAGCATCCGTGTCAGGCTTGCCCCTGTATGCGAACACCCGATCAAAGTACGAAGTGTCATTGTTAATCAAGGTGCCAGGATAGAAGAACATGCCGTTCACGATGTTGGGTCCAAAATTCATTGAGGCCCAGATTGCGCCCTTTGGCGGCGGGTAGTCGTACATGTAATCGCCAATGGCGCGAATGCCTTCCACCTGCGGCTTGACAGGCGTCGGCTCAAAACCGAATACATACGACTTGGGCTCCTGCCACAAAGTGGATTTGTTCACGATGTCATAGCGGCAGGTGACACCATCTCCCTTGCGCGAAACGACGATGTTGACACTCTTCTCATCTAGGCAGAAGTTCTTTGATGTGTCATTCAACATGCAGAATCCCTTGTAAATGCCACCTAGCCAGATATAGGGATTATAAATGCCCTTGTTAAGAAGGGCGCCCTTCAAATCCAGCACGCCTTCGCCCTGGGGTATCCTCAAATCAGGTGCGTCTGCGCTGCGGCTGCCAGTCTTGTCCAAAGTGGAATACAATTCCACCACCTCGTTTTTCAAGGTGAATTCCAACGCGAAATCATTCACGCGTATCATGCCTTTGGGATACAGCATTATGCTTGCCTTGCAGAAGCCGTCAAAGTCATAATCCTGGGTAATTACCAGCTTTGCCTCGTCAGTGTAGGATGTGGTCTCATAGACAACCCTGTCATCCTCTTGGGACACAAGCCGCGTGCTTGTCTTGCCAAAATACTTGCCATTGAGCACAAAGCGCACAGGCGCGGCAAGTATGTTCTCCCGCTTGGAATTGAGGCTTTCCTGGCAGTATATCCTGTCCCACAGTTCGCCGCCAATACGATAGCCAGTCATCAGGGCATGGACTTCCTTGGCCTCCTTCTTAACCTGCAATGGCTTAAATGGAGGAATTATCACGCGGTCCTTTCCAATCTCGTTTCCCTGCCATGGGAAATTAGCGACCTTGAAAGTGCGCTCCATCTTGTAATGGTGTTCCTCCGCATCCTCAGCATCCATCGTGACAAAATACTTGCCATTGGATAGTCCTGGCAGATGTGTCTCATCCTCAAAGTCAGCCAATGGCATTCCAAAATTGGAACGCCTGAATGACTTCAGTACCTTGCCCTTTTCATCCTTGACTTCGACAACGACCTTCACACAAGGCAGTTTCTTGAAAAAGACGCAGGCATAGCGTAGCTTGTTGCCGTAGGATGGGTAGAAGCCAGCGCAAAGATAAGGAAGGCCCATGTCGTTCTTGTAAACGGCATGTTTCTGGCCTTTTCCCACGTCCCAGTACATCGAGCGGCGATATAAGACATTCCCGCTCGCCTTGTCCTTGATCAGAGAAAACACCTGCCTCGTATTGCCCGCGAACTGGGCCTGCATATACAAGTCCATATACTCTGTGCCGCCAGGCTTGACTGTCAGGCTACGGGGCAAAAGCGGCACACGCCTGGCATCGCCTACCGCCTCCATGTTGATCATGTCGATGGTGGGAGGATTGTTGAAGGCATACACCACGGATTCGGACACAACTGAAATGGGCTTGGCACCTGGGTTCTCAATTCTGTGGGGCCAGCAATAATCGCCGTTTTCCCTGTAGGCGGCATGACCGAAACTGTCGAAGCTGACAATTGGCGCGTCCTTGTCAGGAATGAAAGTACCCATTTCTTCCGCAGCCTTGCCATGATGCCAGACACTTGTTTCAGGCATGGAGTCCCATTGCCGTATCATCTGGAGTCCCCATGCGGCCTTGTCCTCGCCGATGGACTTGACGCCAATGGACTTCAGGGGGATTGCCATCTCGATTGTCCAGCACTTGCGCAGGCAGCTGGTGAGCAAATCGGCATAGAAGTCATTCGCCACCTTTGTTCCATCGGGCAGTACGCCCTTGCCAGTGCTGTCGGATTTTATCACAACTGGCTTGTCTGCCCCTGGAGGCAGCAGCCTCAGCTCCACTAGATCCGCTGGATACAGCGGCTGAGGTGCTCTTGGCATCTCGCTGGTGCAGGCAAAGTAGATATTGTCCTTGTCATAGCCAAGCCTGAAGTTGCATTCGCGGAATGTCATCAGTCCAGTGGCAGGTGTAATGCCGCCAAACGTAGTGCTGGCATAGTCCCACTCGCCTAGGTCGATGCGACCGTCAATTTTAGGAGGCTTCACCATCGCGCCGCAGCGCACCATGGTCTTGTCCGAAAGCTGAACGCCAAATGCCGCCAGAGATGCAACAAGCAATGCAAGAATCGTATTTTTCATGGTATTCACCTCCTTGTTTTATTCCACCACAAGACGCATGTTGCGGAATCTTACCACTTTGTCCTTGGGACCGTAGTAGATCAGGCATGGATAAAAGTATTCCGCCTTGGCTGGGAACTCAAAGGCGCCGCCAACCGTCTGCCACTGCTGTTTCGGCTTTGCCTGGTTCAGTTGGAAGTAGAAGAGATTGCTCCTGTGAATGCGCACTGCCGTACCAGCAGGATATTTGGCATAGAGTTTCTTCTCGAATGTAATCTTTAAGTTGTCACCTTCCTCGGTGATGCTCTTAATTGGGGAGGAAATCTCCATGTTTGGCAAGTCGCTGCAATCCGCCTTGGCGTTGAACGCCACCAGATTGAAGCCATACTTGCAGAACTGCTTCCACTTGGGATGCGACTTCACCAGAATGAAATCCTGCTTCTCAGTAGTAGGGGCCACAAGTTCCATAAGTGAATCAGGCATGTAGTTGAAATGCTTGCCATTTATCTTCTCATGCAAGGCTGTGCTTACAATAAAGCCGCAGGCCACGGCATTCTTCAATTCCTCGTCCGCCGCAACTTCCGCTGTGAAACTGTACTTTCTGCCAGGCATGATCTTGATTGTATGGGAACACAGGAAATGCACCATGTGCCTGACGGAAAACTCGCCGTCCTTCTCATCTGAGAACAGCTTATTGCTGTCATTCACCCAATCCCCCACCTTGTTCAGCAGTATTTCCTGCCTGCCCGCATTCTCCCATTCATCGCCATTGACATGGCACGCGCACCAAAATGCACAAAGGCACACCAGCGCCAGAAAATTCAAAGTCAGTTTCATCATCTTATCCTTTCCTTGTCTCCAAAACTTAAAACAACTAATAATTGTTATCAGTTTATTATATCAAACTTAACTGCCACCTGACACCCCCATCCATTAAAAAATCTCAGTACGGCGCATCTACACTGGCAGGGACCGCAGCGCGGTCCCACATAAATAGTTGCTATGTTGTTGTCCGTCGCCATTCGACACCTTGCGACTGGACAAAACCAGAAAGCGTGTAAAATTGGATGGCGGTGCCTCCTTGCAATGAGGCAAGGCGGCTGAAGTCAAAAAAACAACCAAGGAAACCAAC
>JAFSTJ010000100.1 GCA_017450525.1 Victivallales bacterium
CCATAGGTCCCATAGGTCCCATAGGTCCCATAGGTCCCATAGGTCCCATAAGTCCCATTGAGAACCTGCCCCTTGTGGAACAGAGCCAATAAAAAAGCGGCCTGTCCAATGCGTATTCCAAAGGAGAAAATCAATACGCAAGGGCAGGCCGCCAAAATATAAGAGCTGTGTTTTGTATGGTGGAAGTTATCTTCCAGGTCCTCCGAAGCCGCCAGGACGCCCTCCGAAACCGCCTCTGAAGCCGCCTCCGCGTCCGCCTTCCACAGTAGTCGCATCAATTATGTTCTTCACTTCCTCCGATACATTTGAACCTGCAAACTGCTCAATGAGAATGTCCCTGACTTTAGTAGAAATATTGGCCATTTCAGCCTGATTGCGCATGATTTCTCTGAAGTTGGACATATCGCCGTTTTCGCTCATGTTTGCGCGAAGTTCCTCATTTGACTTGATTAGTGCCTGGTAGTCGGCGATGGTCTGTCTTTGGTCCGAGTTGAGCTTGTTCATGTCCAGCCTGCTGAGGTAGTTGTCCCGCTTGTCTGTACGTTCCTTGAGCATTTGCCTGCGCTCATCCCTTTGCTTCATTATCTGCTCGTATCTTTCTGGATCGCTTTCCTTTAGCCTGGCCATCATTTCCTCTGGATTGAATCTTTGCCTGTTGCCTCTGTCCCGCCTGTTTTCCTGTTGCTGTGGAGGATTGGCATTGTTCTCGGCAATCAGCTTTTTCAGACGATTGATTTCGCTATCCTTTTCATCCAAGGATTTTATCATCCTTTGCAATTCGGTGTTCTTGTTGTCGCCACCATTTGCCATTAACAATGCAAGCCTGTTTTTCAGTGCGCCATTTTCTTTTTCCATGCTGGCAATCTTGGCATCAGAAGCTGACTTCTCCTCGGTAACTGAACTTGCTAGTTCGCCTTGAGCTTTGGCATCCGTGTAGAAATATCCTGCCACCGCAAGAAAGACAAAATCCAGAACCAACGCAATTATGAATGCTTTCTTTGTGTCCATGAAAACCACCTTTTTTGAATGAATCCAGAAAACAACAAAACCTTTAACGCAAAAATATTAAAATATTGTGTTAACAAACGAAAAAATAGCAATAAAAAAGAAATTTGATTGTAATGACTAATTCCATTACATTTGATTTGGCAAATAATACACTAGCATTGTGGCAGTTCCAGTGTTATTCGGCCCATTTTGCCATCTCTGAAGTCTTTTATGAAGGAAAATGCCGCTCGTTCAGTGTCCAGTTTACCGCCTGAAAGAAGGTATCCGCGTTTCTTTGCAATGGCCTCCAGCAGCTGGTCGCCGTTGTCTGGTGCTTGTGTCAGGCCGTATGTATTCCAATCAAAGTTGATATTAAGGTTTTCCAGTTTCCAGGCAAGAAAATCCGCTATTAGCTCCCTGGATATGACTTCGTTGTTCATAATATCCAGCAATGCCAGCATTAGTTCATGCTTTTTGTCTTTTATGCTGGGCCACAGGATGCCAGGCGTGTCCAATAGTTCAATTCCATTTCCAAGAGGGATCCACTGGTTTGTGCGTGTAACGCCTGGCTTTGCGCCGACCTGGGCAGTGTTATGGTCATTCAGGTGGTTCACCAAGGTGGACTTGCCCACATTAGGCACACCTGCGATGATAATGCGGATAGGGCGCACCAATGGGCGTGTGGCTCCCTTGGCGGCACGCGCCTCCATTACGCAATTGCGCCATGAAGTGGTCAGTGCCTTTAGCGAGCCTGGCTTCCTTGCATCCAGAAATTGTATGCTGACGCCTTTTTCCTGGCAGAAGTCCATCCATGCCCTGTTTCCTGCAGGGGAGGCCAGGTCTGCCTTGTTGGCAAGCACCACCCGTGGCTTGCCTGAAAGAAGAGCGGCTAGTTGAGGATTGCGGGTGGACATTGGTGCACGTGCGTCAACCAGCTCCACAGCCAGGTCAATCAGTTTCAGTGCGTCCTGAAGTTGTTTCCTGGCCTTGTGCATATGGCCTGGAAACCATCCTGAAAGTGCGTATGATGAAAAGTCATCCTTCATTCTTCAGCCACATATCCATTGGGCAGATGCAGGCCCGCCAAGGAAGGAAGGTCATGCCATAGTTTTTGCGGGCAGCATAGCCGCCATCCTTCGCCCAGGCAATTCTTCGCCCAGCTGGCGAAGGTTAGAATGTCATACAGGTCCCAGTGCAGCCTGCTTCCTTTTTTGGTGACATGTGAGCCCGTATCGCAGAAGCCTGGCTCCAGATTGCGTATGACAAGTGTGCCATCCTTGCCTGTCTCTGCTAATTGGCGAACGCAGCGTTTCAGCACTGACATTGCCTGCGACGTTTCCAGGCATGGCAGTTTTGCGCCTGCCTCGAAGCCAGTGCGCATTGCCTCTTCCACGCAAGGAAGTTTCGCATAGTCCAAGCATACAGGACCGCTCTTGTACTGGCTCAAATCCAGGCCTTGCTTGCTGTCCAGCAAGGGGAGTTCTTGGGCATCGGCAATTTCTGGCATTTGTTCCATGCCTGGCCAGCTCCATGAGATTATCGCCATGAAGCGGTACTCCCTTGCTTCGGGAAGCACGCCTTCTTCCGCCTCTGTCTGGGCGATGCGGCGAGTGAGTGTAATGCCGTCCATTCCGACCTGCAAAGTCAGCGTGCTGGCTCCTTCCACGCCAAGTCCGTAGTTCCAGCGCCACAGGTCAAAGCCAAGGGAATATTCCAGTCTGACGCCATCGTTGCGCTCAAATACCAGCGAGGCGGGAAGTTTTTCGAAAAAGAGTATTTCTCCAGGTGTCAGGCTTTTCCAAAGGCCAGGGTAGGGCAGGCCAGGCACAGGTTCCGCATTGACCACATAGACCTGGTTCCATTCACCTGGCAGTACAGCCGAGCCGATCTCCACGGATTTCATGACTGGCGTGTCCTTTGACCAGTTGAAATCCCAGGTTATGCGCACGGAATTGCCTGCATAACGGCATGATTGCGCGTATGACTGGCCACCCTTGAAGGTGCCGTCGCATTCGAAGATGGACTGTCCAGCCTTGTGATATACATGTGCCTTCTTGCTGTGAAGCGTATCGTCGCTTTGCCCGTCAACAGTGCATTTCAAGTCTTTGAGAACAGGAGTTCCGTTGATTTCCAGCAGGCGCGGGCCACCGCAGCGTCCAGCAGAGTGCCTGGCAGTCCAGGCATTGTCTTTTTCCTTTATTTCAAATGGCATTTTTTTACTTGATTACGTTTGTTTCAGTTAGGCTTGGTACATCGGGAAATGGAGGCTCTGCCGCATAATCAAAAAAGAATTCCTTCTTGAAATCAAGTTCCTTTTGTACATTTTCCTCTGTAAGTTCGTCTTTCAGAAAGCCCAGGTGCTTGATACGACGCATTGCAAAAAGCATGTTTGCAATGTCGCGTTCGTCATTTATGTTCCATTTCGCCAGAATGTGCCTGGTGTATGGACCGAATTCGCCCCGTAGCCTTTCGCAGAAGAACCTCAGGTAGTTGTGGAGGTCCATCATTATGTTGCTGCCGTTGGCATGTCCCGCTATCCACAGGGATATTTCAGCTCTGCCAAGAAGGACGTAGGCATCCGTGGGATATTTGAGTTCATCCTTGTTGAGCTTGACTTCCAGCCGCGAACGCCAGGCCGACAGCTTTTCGGACAATTCCATCGGGTTCATTTCTTCATCGCCTTTTGAACTTTTTCCGCCAGCTCGTTCATCTCCTCCGCACCAGAATACTTGGTGTCTCCTCCCAGGAAGCGCACCTTGTCATCCGCAAAACGGGGTATGACGTGGAAATGAACGTGTGGCACTGCCTGGCCTGCCACGCGGCCATTGTTCTGCACTATGTTGAAACCCTCTGCTCCAGTTGCCCTCATCAATGCCGCGCCAATCTTTGGCGCGACCTTGATCATTGCGCAAAGGTATTCTTCAGGCAGTACAGTGGAACTGACCTGATGTTCTTTCGGCACAATCACCGTATGACCTGGGTTGTACGGTGCAATGTCCAAAAATGCAAGCACCATGTCGTCCTCATATACTTTTGAACATGGAAGCTCGCCCTTTATGATCTTGCAGAAAACACAATCGTTTACCAATGCCATAAAAATCTCCTTGTTGCAGTATGAAAAATAAGATGTCCCTCTTGCTTTATCAACAGTCAACAGTCCACAGTCCACAGACCACAGTCCACTCTGTTACTTAGTGGCGTCCTTGTATCGGCCAACTGCCTCGGTCAAGGCATCGGCGATCTGCTCCTGACGGTATGCCGAACGGAGCTGTGCCAGCTCCTCCTTGTTGCTGATGAAGCCCATTTCCACCAGCATACATGGGAATGGCACGTTTCTCACAACGTAGTAGCGCCTGCGGCGTATGCCCCTATCCTCCATTCCAGTACGCAGAAGTATGGCTTGCTGGGCGAAAAATGCCAGGAATGCGTTGTCGGTATTGAATGCATTTGCGGGGCAGGCCTTCTTTGAAACATGGTTGTCATTGGTGGGTGCGTCTCCCGCTGGTGTGGCAATGTATATTTCAAGTCCCGTGACTGAGGATGACGCGGAGTTGCAGTGCAGGCTAATGAATGCGTCAGGTTGTAACTTCTTGGCGATATTCACTCTTTCTTCCAAAGGCACGTCTTCGTCCTTTGTGCGTGTCATGCTTACTCTGTAGCCTCGAGCCTGGAGTTTCTTTGCTAGTCGCTGAGCAACCTGCAGGTTTATGTTTTTTTCGTAGATGTTGCCTGATACCGCGCCTACGTCCTTGCCGCCATGTCCTGGATCAATGAGAATATGCCTGACCTTTCGGCGGGGCAGCGTCTTGTTGCGTAGAACTGGCTCCATCAGGTTGGTGAAGTCGGACTTTCCCATGAGCAATTGCTTCCCATTCTGCATGATTGCCCTGGACAGGTGCATCTGCACGTTGTTCAGCGTCATCACGCGGCTGTCTATGGCCAGCTTCACTGTGGTGTAGCGAGAGCTTAGGGTAATCTCTTTTTCTTCGACCTTGGTGGACATGCCGTAGAAGCGGGCAACGTCATCCAGGTACAGATATACGCCTGACTTCAATGTGACGAAGCGAATTGACGGAGGCTTGGGAGCTGCAAATGCATTGCTCTCGCTCAGAAAAAGCAGGCAGAGCAAAACAAGACATAGTAGGCATTGCGTGAGGAAAATTAAGGATTTGCTCCTTGGCGTGCCCCGCAATGTCCACTTGTCATCCCTCATTTTGCATTACTCCTTGGCAACCTCGTTGCTTTTCTTCACCATGTCGGCTGTGATGACGATTTCTGTGCCAGGCTCTTTTTCGGGGAGCGTGTACATGAGGTCCAGCATTAGTCGTTCAGTGATGGAACGAAGGCCACGGGCACCCGTGTTTTTCTTGACCGCAATGTCGGCAATTGCCTCAACCGCCTCCTTCTCAAAGGTGAGCTTGCAATTCTCCATGCGGAACATTTCCTGGTACTGCTTGATAAGGGAGTTCTTGGGCTCGGTCAGGATTTTCACCAAATCGTCTCTGGTAAGGGCTTTCAGCGTGCCGATGACAGGGAGCCTTCCGATGAACTCAGGTATGAGACCAAATTTCAGAAGGTCTTCAGGTTCCACTCTGTCCAGGAACGCATCTGAGTCGCTTCCTGCCTCGACTTCGTTCTCGTAGTCGATGGTCTTCTCGAAACCCAGAACATGCCTGCCAATGCGCCTCTCTATGATTTTATCCAGGCCACTGAATGCGCCAGAACATATAAAAAGGATATTGGTGGTATCAATCTTGATGTATTCTTCCAAAGGATGCTTGCGACCGCCCTTGGGTGGCACATTTGCTATGGTGCTTTCAATGATCTTCAGGAGTGCCTGCTGCACGCCTTCGCCTGAGACGTCTCTTGTAATAGACACGTTCTCGCCCTTGCGGGATATTTTGTCGATTTCATCAATGAAGATGATGCCCAGTTGCGCACGGTTGATGTCATAGTCCGCTGCTTGAATCAAGTTGAGCAGGATGTTCTCCACATCGTCTCCCACGTAGCCCGCTTCTGTGAGTGTCGTGGCGTCTGCTATGGCAAATGGCACGTTCAGTTTTCTGGCAAGGGTCTGTGCCAGGAGTGTCTTTCCGCTGCCAGTGGGGCCTATGAGCAGCACGTTGCTTTTGTCCAGCCTTACTGCGTCATTGTTCTTATTTCCACTTTTGAGGTAGTTAACTCTCCTGTAATGGTTATAGACCGCGACAGACAGGATTTTCTTTACGTGGTCTTGTCCAATGACATATTCGTCCAGATAGCTTTTCAGTTGTGCAGGAGGCACCAGTTCAATTTGTCCTGAACCCTTCTTTGAACTGCGCTCCATTCCCATCTGGGACTTAATCTGGGATTTCATCTTATCCAACTGAAAGTTGGGGACCAGTGTGCAGTCCAGAGCCTGGCAGCATTGCTCCAGGCAGTCGGGGCAGATGCAACCGCTACTTTCGCCCTTGGCATTTTTCAATGACACGGCGAAAGGCAGCTCTGCCTCTGGCTTGCCGCAGATTATGCAGCGTCCCTTGGAATCACCATTATCGAAATTTCTTGGCATAGTTAATACAATTTACTTTTTGGCTGGGTAGAGAATCTTGTCGATAAGACCATCTGCCATTGCCTCTTCCGCTCCCATGAAATGGTCGCGGCTGCTCTTTTCGTAGATTTCCTCTGCTGTCTTTCCGCAGTGGTGTGAAAGTATTTCATACAGCATCTTGCGGATTTTGAGCAATTCCTGCGTATGGATTTCCATGTAGGCGGATGTGCCAGAGTAGCCGTATGACGGCTGGTGCACCATTATGCGGGAGTGGGGTAGCGCATAGCGCTTGCCAGGTGCGCCTGCCGCCAGCAGAACTGCGCCCATGCTGGCCGCCTGCCCCATGCAGTACGTGCGCACGTCGCAGGAAAGCATCTGCATGGTGTCGTAGATTGCGAGCCCAGCGG
>JAFSTJ010000101.1 GCA_017450525.1 Victivallales bacterium
CCATCTGCTCTGAGGACCGAATCAACTGCATTTTCAGAGTATCAACCTCAGAGATGAACAACGGCGCACGATAGCGGAATACATCCTTGTTCCAGCCACAGTTTCTCGTATAGACCAGATGAAGTCTGCCGCCCGCTATCAGCCAATGTTGCTGAGTAGTAGACGTCACCAATGGCTCACCATCGTCAAAATTCCAGGTTCCTATTTCGCCGTAGTTCAGTCCATCCTCGGAAATGGCGAAATGCGCCCTTTCGTCTTCCGCCCGCATTGTCACCAGGATTCTCCCGCCAAAAGAAATGAGAGATGGCTCCATTAGGCCACGCCCAATATTCAACGCCAGAGGCTCCCCCGCCTCAACAAAATGGAATTTCTCCCCATCAAACCTAAATCTGCAGACAACGACGACACTGTCGATGTGCTTTGAGGGGTCATCCAATCCACCAAATGGAATCAGCCAATCACCCTTGTCGGAAATGATTTTCTGGGTGCAGCCGCAGCAGAGGCAATTCCAGTCGGAGAAAGGTTCTGGATTAAGGAGATGGCGTGGTCCCCAGGTACCGTCTTCGTGAAGCACGCAATATGCGCCGCGTCGCTTCAAGTCAACTCGGCGTTCGCCTTTGTTGAAGTATCCCATCGTGTCCCAAAAGCCATCCCTTTTGCTGTAGGCGTTGTGCCCAATGGCCACCATCCGCCCAGATGCGGGGTCATAGTCGGTCACAGTGTCGCAATGCCGTTCCATAAGGCCGCCGCCAAGTTCCCACGTGCCCAGGCCAGGAATGGGTTGAGCATTCTTCCAGAGGAAGCCCTCGTCATTGGATTCCACAGCCATGACAGGTCCATAGTAATCACTTCCAAGATACTCCTGGAAAGTCATCAGTAGCCTGCCGTCAGGCCAACGCGCAATCTTGGGGTGATAGACGCATTTGCCCCAAAAGGGTTCGTCCAGCAATGTACGGCACGTGATTTTCATGCTCATTTCTCCACCGTTTCATTCAGGAGTTCCGTCACCTGCACGAAGTTGAAAATCACCCTTTTCTGCGCTGGGTCTGCAGGGGCAAAAGGCTGTCCATGATAAGTGCGAGCGGGAATCACAGGCGCCTCATCCGAGATTACTAGTTCCGCAGTGGGAGACTTCGCCTTGAAAACCACCCTGTGATGATTGCCGACGATGCCATTCTTACGCCCGCGAGTGTTGTTGGGAACACCAGGATAAACGTGAATGACGCTCTTGCCATCCACGATTTCGACTCCCTTCACAGTCATCCTAAGGTTCATCACCTTTAGCCCAGAACCATCATTGTCAACATCCTCGCCGTCTGCACAGAGAACTGTGACCTCATAGTATTTTCCAGGCTTCAGATTGCGCATGGTCTGCGTCACTGAATTGACCTTTCCTGGTACACGCCTGAATTCAATGACCCTGTCACCAGCAGGGGAGGTATTGCGTGTTCCGCGGCTGAAGCCATAGTCCTTGATTTCGCGGGTAATAATGGACCCTTGCTCTGCGGGCTGGGCATTCCAGTGCACAAGCCCCTCGGCACAGTCGCCGTCCACAAGATGTCCCGCGTCGAACTGGAAGCCATAGTCCTTGCTGAGCATGGTGCGCTTTCCCTCAATGAGGTAATGGCGAATCATCTTTGCCTGCCATAGAAGCGAATCTGGGCTTGTGTAGCGAATAATCCAGGGAATGACGCCACGCTGGCCGAAAAAGGCAGGGTCATTGGCCAGGACAGCAAACTGCATGTCCAGGAAATACTTTTGGTCGCAGGAGGCAAAGGTGTCCAGGCAATAGGAGGCATGGTAGTTGTCGCATGAGCCATAGCACCAGAGGGTATTCTTGATTGCGCCAGGGAAGGCCTTCTCCCACAGCCTGGCATAGTCAAAGAAATCATTGATGTAATTTTTGGCTATGCCTTCGTTAGGCTGTTCACGCATATATTGCTCTGGGGCGTATGGGTGGTGCCCTTCAGCCAACGCAGCACGGAGTTCATTGGTCTGGGTGTGCGAGTACCAGGCCGCACAGGTGAAAGCCACCAGCATTTTATCGGGGCACTTCTTGTTGATTTCACGCACGGCTGGCGCGAAGAATGGTGCTTCTGAACTAATCTCGCTGCCGAACTCGTCAATGCCCAGTCCATCAAGTTCCCGCAGTCCCACGCGGGAAAGCCAGAATTCAACTGTATTCTCTGGCTTTACTTTCCAACGTGAAGTGTAGCCTGTGCGAGTAACGGTAGTTATGGTATAGCGCCCGCTGGCGCGCCAATTTGCGATGCGCTCCCGCTCACCGTCTGGCACCTGGTCCAAGTCCATCACGTTGTGCTTGTCAAAACGCTCCTGCATCACATTGGCATTGCGCATGAATTCCTTCATTGCGTATGACTCCATCAGGCCATTGGTGAACTTGCGGCGTACAGCATCGCTTTCGTACTCATCCACAAACACCTCGGCCATGGTGGTGATGGTGTATTTGGCTAGTTTGACATCAGTCAATGCCTTAACCTGATTCACTCCCTCCTCCAGCATCTGCATGCTCTCTACAGGGATTCCCTTGTTCAGTTTCAACTTGACCTGACGCTTTCCAGGCAGCAAAACCTCGCCGTCTGATTCAGGCATGAACGCAAAGAACACCCAGCCACGACGAGGATTCGGAAACTCCAGCATCTGGTCTGACTTCAACGCAACGGAACGATTCGATATGGCCAGTTCTGTGACAAAATTGTTGCGGACTTTTAACTTGTCGTATGGCGCAGGCCAACGAACATTCGTGTCAGGATAGGCGAATCTGTCCATTATCGCATCATTCTCCTGCCCCACTGGATATACCTTGACCTTGTATTCTGCTGGCTGCAACTTCGCCAAAGGCATGGAAACAACCTCGTCCGTTCCGTATGCCACATCCACCACATCCTCCATGACCTTATTTTGTTTGGCATCGAATATCTCCACCTTCAACTTGGCAGGCTGACGGCTCGGCAGCGCATTGAACATATTCAGAACCAACTGATTCTCTGGAAGCCATACAAAGCAGGAACGAAGATAGACGCCCTTGGATTCAATCAGCGTCACGTCATCAAAGTAGGTCGCCACCTTGCGGCAGCGCAGGAATATGCCCAGTGTCTTGCAATTGTCAGGCACCGTAAAACTCCAGCGGAATTCCTCATAGACATTGCTGGCACTGAAAATCTTATGCTGTGGCTGGACTATGTCCTTCCCATTTGCATCAAGGAATCGGGCCGTAGCCTGGACCTGTGAGTTGTGGCTCACCTCCACATCCGCCCTTGCCCAGAACGAAAGCATGAAATTCTTGTTCTCGCCAACGCGCACATTCTGGCCAATCAGAATGTTGTCCCCTCCTGAAACCCATTCGATTTTGGCGCATTTTTCTCCATTGCGGGGGCGGACCTTGTCCTCAATGAAATTAATTTTATATGGTTTGCCGCTCCACTCGAACTTTCCCCAGTTACGGAAACCCTGCTCAAAACCAGGATTCTTCAGCAAGTTGACGCTGGCATTGCCTTCCACCACAGCCTCTCTGGCCTCCACGTCATCAAAGTGTGTCTCCACCCTCCTGCAGCGCAAGTAGAACAACATTGATGCAGCATTATCGGGTGCCTGCACCTCCTGCTCCCATTTCTGCCACTCCACGCCATTGTCGAACAATGCCTGAATCGGCTTTCCTATCTTCTTGCCAGAGGCATCGTAGAATTCCACCGTCAGTTGAGCACGCGCTGCCTCGGCTGCACGGCTCCAGAAGGAAATCACATACAGCCCGTCCCCCTTCACATTAAGACGCTTGGCAGGGCTTACCAGCAGATTGTCGCCTCCCTCACGCCAGCGGATGCACAGTGAACTCTTTCCTGAATGGGGATTCTCCGTATCTGCGAAGAAATCCGTACCAGCAATTTTGCCCTTGCTCCATTCATGGCAGCCCCATCCCTGAATTCCAGATTCAAATCCAGGATTCGCAAGCGGAAGCAATTGAGCGTGAACAAGCATGCAACATACCGCAACACAAGATGCAAAAATCAGTCTTTTCATAAGAGGCTCCTACTGAAAAATATGATTTCATATCAAAAAATCGAGAATAATATATCTGATTTGATATGATAAACAATAACACCACATGAAAAAAACAAAACAGATTAATCTAGCCTATTGGCAGTTGACCACTGGAAGATTTTTACAATTGTTTACAGCGTATACGCCCTTACTTGCCAGTGAAGTTTTTTACAAGATAGTCGTTGGCTTGTTCCAAATGGTCTCGCATGGCCTTTTCCGCACCTTTCGCATCGCCAGATTCAATGCAGTCAATTAGATGAGTATGCTCCTGATAACATTTTTCAATTGAATCCAAGGAGGGAATTTCCACAAGGGAGTTTGAGAGACAAAAACTGTTAAGCAATATCATTCGCCTGCTCAATATGTCCTGCAATTGCGTTGCACCGCAGTTGTTGATGATAATGTTATGGAATTTCAGATCCAGCACATAGAGTTCCCGTATGTGCTTGCATTTGCGGTATTGTTCGCAACTTTTGCGTAATTCTGAAATGAGTTTCTGCGGTATTTTCTTCTTCCGCATAAGCCATCTCACGGCCAGTGTCTCAAGGGCAATGCGTATTGCCCAAATCTCCTGCCCTTCCTGGGGCGAAAGCATTTTCACACGAAAACCGCAGTTCAGACTCTTGGCGGCAAGACCATCACGCTCAATTCTCTGCAACGCCTCTCGCACTGGCATTGGCGAGACACCTTTCATTCTGGCTATATTCTCGATTCCCAGGCGGTCGCCAGGTTTGAAAACGCCATTTGCTATATCGGTGCAAAGAGACTTGTAAACCTCATCGCTTAGACTTGAGGCGGAATCATTTAAATTAGTGTCGGGTCGTGGCATAATTATGTTCTCATC
>JAFSTJ010000102.1 GCA_017450525.1 Victivallales bacterium
CAGTCCACAGTCCACAGTCCACAGTCCACTTGCTACATTCCCTTGTCTGCTTCGCGGACACCTGACCAATGCGAAATTCGTTGCACCAGCCTTCTGACTGGCGATGCGAAGATTTCCAGCCAGTTGCCAGGGCGTTTCAAGAGATATGCCCAGTCCCTCAAGGTCTCTTTTGCGGCACCTGCCACTTCACGGAACAACGAGGGCTTGTCGCCGAAAATCACTCTGTCCGCCATTCCTTCGCCCTTGAATCTCCTGGCGAGCTGCTTAAGTGTGTAGTTGTGGGAGTGCTCCACATGAGAATCAGGGCAATACACAATGGAAACAGGGTTCTGTTGTCGTCTGGAGTTGCGCCAGGTCCACTCCACGTCCTCCGAAAATTGGATATCCTCGTCAAATGGTGTTTCCACCAGCAGCTTTTTCCAAGTGGCGGAACTTGCCAGAGAGAAGAAGAACCTCCAGGTTGAGTGTACCTTGCCGTCACCGAAGGCGCGTTCCGAATCCTTGCGGACCAGCGCGGTGGCATCCTTGCGTGGCATCTGGTTCGCAAATGCGAATGCTGCCTTGTCAGGTTCGGATACAAGTGGCTTTACCAGTTCCGCCAGCCAATAATCGTCCAGCGGAACTGCATCTGAATTATTGAACACCAGCAAATCGCCTTTGGCGTCCTTTACGAGTGCGTTCAGCGTTCGTCCAGGTTTGTATTTGCCTTCTGGTCGTGTGAAGAACCTTACAGGAAATTGTGCCGCAACCTCCTTGGTCCTGTCCGTGGAGGCATCATCGCAGACCACGACCTCGAAGGGAAAATCTACTTTCTGTGCGAAGATACCCTCTAGTGTGCGTCCAATAATAGCCTCATCGTTCCTGGCGCGCACCAATATGCTTATGAATGCCATTTCATCACCTCATTCAATTCATGCCGAGGCGAGCCAGCCACATCGAATTCAGCAGGGGGCATGCCGCAGGCAATGACCTGCACTATTGCCTCGTTTGAGGGGATTTCCAATAACTCATGTGCCTGGACATCTACTTCTGGCGGTACCGACCAGTGCAGAATGCAGTGGGCGATGCCGTAATAGTGCAGTGCATAGCACAGGTTCATTACGAAAATGCCTCCATTCGTATAGATGTCATGCCTTTCCCAGCTCCAGCGTATTGCGGAAAAATCTGCTGTGACGACAATTGCCTTGTCCGCATTCTGCCCGAAGCCCCTGGTTCCTCCTTGCGCGGCAAAGAGTTTTTCCATTAGCGCCTTGTTGTCGATGACATGTATTCTTGCATGCTGGCGGTTGCAGGCGCTTGGTGCGGTCAGGGCCAGTTTCAAGGCATTTTCCAGTATTTCCCTGGGAATTGCGCCGCTAAAATGCCTCACTACGTGGCGCGATGCAGCAAATGCTGGGAAGGATTTGTCTTTGGCCGCGAAGAAATCATCCCTAGTGACATGGGGTTCGTATGCGGCTGGTATTTGGGGATGCTGTTCCAGAAATGCATCCAGTCGTGGCATGGGTTCAGGCCAGTCGTTGTGAAGCTGGCGGTATGAACGGAGTACGCTGATTGCGTATGCCACCTGTGGCTCGTCTATGCCGAAGCGGGCTTCATATTGCTTGATGAGCTCGATGAGGCGCAGAACCGCCCCTTGACCGAAGCCAAGCCTGCGCTTGGGCATCGTCAGCCCCTTTTCCAGCACATGGTAGCCCATCACGATCTCCGCAATGGCTGCGTTCCTGCGGTCAAGATGTAGAGCACCTGCATTCTCAAGGAACTGCTGGCAATCGTAGCGGAAGGCCCTTTTTGCCTCACGCTTGAGTTTGGCCTTTAGGAGCCATGCAGACAGCTTTCTCTTTATTTTTCTTAGTATTTCCTTCATTTGTCAACTACCCACTAAGGCAGTACCCAGTATCCTGGCAGGTCGCTTAACTTTGAGGCTGGCATTCTTTGCTGTGGCGGCTTTGAATCGCCGGGACACATCAAGTATCCAGTAACGCTGGCTGCAGGAGCTATGGTTTCCCAAACGGTATATTCGCTGGCTGCCACGGTCTGATTTTCCAGATTGCACCAGCGTCGCCAAATAGGCCATTGTGTGGCTTTTGCCTTGTCGCCGCCGAATACCATTTCAATCACCTTTGGCGCCATTCCGTATGTCCAGCGATATGGGGTTATGCCAGGCACATATTCCGCTATGCCGTCCACATAAGAGGGCAGGTCCAGGAACGCAACTGGATATATCTTGCCCAGCCCGCTTGTAAGCGTGGTGCCTTGCGGATTGCATCCATTATGGAAATCGTTGGCAAGTGAAGCGGCATCCAGGTATTTCTTGTTCTTTGTCCAATGATGCACTACAATTAAGAATTGGGCGCGCCTAAGCGGATGACTCTGGCCCCAGCCCATAGTGTGCACCCAGCCTTTCTGCGGTGCCCACCATGGTATGCGGTAGGCGTAGGAAGTATCTATTTGCTTGCACATGTCATTTGCGATGTTGATGGTACGTTTTCTCCAGTGGGTGAAGAAGTAGTCCAGTTCCGCAGGTGTGCCGAAATCCATTTCTGCTGAGAATATCAGGGGTATCCAGCTCCATGAATTTTTCTTTTGGTCTTTGACAATGCCGTCCTTTAGCGTTCTGAGTTCTGCCAGATAAGTGTCGTCTCCAGTAAGAGCATGGAGATTCACGGCGGCCTTTAC
>JAFSTJ010000103.1 GCA_017450525.1 Victivallales bacterium
AGCACGGAATTCCGTCTCGCCGCCGCTCAAAGCCTGCTCCAATATGTCCAGCATCGCAAACTGGTGTGAAGGGTCCTTGGACCCCTCGGCCAGTTCCTTCAGCAGTTCCTGTGCGGAAGGCATCTGGCCACTGCTGCGAGCCTGCCGCAGCATGCTAAGCAACTTGTTGGTGAATTCGCTGCCTGGCATGTCAGGCAAGGTCTTCAGCCAGTTTTCCATTGCCCTGATATAGGGATTGTCCTTGCCGCGGTTTTCACCCAGCTTGCGCTCGTTTACATCCTTGCTCTCCTTCTCCTCAAACTGGAAACTCAGTTCCTCCATGGAATCCATGAGTTCAGCAAGTGGATCGTTCTCCACCACGAAGGCTGTGCCCATGAGAGTGCCTGTCTCCTGGGATGCAACTGCCTTCTCGGCACTTTCCAAATTGCCGGAACGCATGGCCTCATAGCGGTCCACCGAAATGGAATTGCGCAGAAATTGTCCTAGATCAAGAGGCATTTGAACCCTCCATCCAGACAATTCCTGGCCCGTAGAAATGAAGCAGCATGCTAGGATCCTTTTTCTTGGGCAGGATTATGTTCCAAATGCTTATGCGGGGGCAGAATGCCGTGGGAGCCTTTGTGGTCCAGGCCACTGCGGCCTCCAGCCGCACTGTCAGCAACTGTTCTTCCTTCAGCACAACCCGCGTCGTCCTGCTTCTGGTAGCCAGAATCAGCCATTGGGAGGCAAATTCAGTCACGCAGATTGCACTGCGGAAACTGAATGGAATGACGCGAAGCACTCTGCTGCCGCTTCGTGCCTCGACTGGCGCCAGCAGCAACTTCTCGGAAACCACAGTCATCGGTGCAGCGCATGTCACCTGCGTCAGGAAAGGGCGTTCAGCACAGGAACAACTGGCCTCACCCTCAAGCTTAACCAGATGCAGCTTGCTTCTGTCAGGCACGATCCAGCCACGAAGAGAGGAAGGGACACAGTCCCCCAGCGCGGCTGTAGGCTGACCGGCGCAAACCAGCCAGGTGCCGCTGCCAACCTTGGCAAAGCCGTTCTCTATCGTGGCATCATTCATTATCTGCCCTTCTTGACCAGCACACTAGACTTATTTTCAGGTGTCGAGGCGACTTTCTCGGGAGCCGTGTCTTCAACAGGCTTCTGGGATTCCTGAGCCTCTGGCTGAAGGTTCTTGGGATCGCTGTAGTACTTCTCCCATTTCTTCTTCAGCTCCTTATTCTCCTTTTGCTCCTCCTCCCAATCCTTGTTCTGCTCCTTTATATCTTCTTTCCATTCCTTGCGCTTTTCATCGCGCACAGCCTGGCGCTTCTTCTTCTCCAATTTCAATTCAGCCTTGCGCTTCTCCAAAACGTCCTTTGTCTTTTCATTGCGTTTCTCGTCACGATTCTCCCTCTCCAGATCACGCTTCTCACGCTCCGCGTCATCTTCCTTCTTGTCATCCTCCAGTTCTTCCTCCGTGGTGATGTCCCTCTGGCGCGTCGCCTGCACGCGAGCAAGTTCTGCCGTGTCTATGTCCACCAGATACGGCGTCAAGATAAACATGCGCTGAACTGTCTCCTTCTTCTTGCTTATGCCGCCAAAGAGCCAGCCAATGTAGGGAATGTCCCTCAAATACGGTATTCCCCAGTGCGCCTCCTCCTCTATGTCCTTCAGATATCCTGCCAGCAAGATACAGTCACCCTCGTTTACGGCAGCCTGAGTCTGAACCGAGGATTCGCGCGTCAATGGCATGGAATCCACGGCTATGGATTCAAAGCCGCCGTCGGTCAAGGACACCGTCATCCAGAACTGGGCTGGATTACCCATTACAACAGGGAATACTATGCGAGGCTTAACATTCAGCGTCATGCCTGCCTTGATCTCCTCCAACGAAGCCACCTCCGTGCCTACCACACGCGCATGGTAACTTTGTGTATCGCTTATGGTGGCGGACATGTTGTTCATCGTAAGTATGGAGGTTCTGGATATGCCCCTGGCCTTGCCCTTCTGTCGCAATGTAGCAAGGGATGCGTCAACTGTAACATGCTTGCCTATGTAGGACATGGCACCTGAAAGTCCCTTGCCAATCAACTCCTCGGGAGAAAACAAATTGTCCACATTCTGGCCCGCCGCGCCTTCCATGTTGCCAGTCGTGCCTTTTACAGCCAATGACAACTGCCAGTCCAATGCGTCATTCTTGCTCAATTCCAGCGTAGTAACTGCAATCTCCACCAGTTTCTGTGGCACGTCCAGTTCAGCTATCAGCTTCTCGTAGATGGGCATTCTGGAAACCACATCCCGCACCACCACCGCATTAAGGCGGTTCTCAGCCTTGATTATGGGCTGGAAGGCCCTGTCCATTTCACCGCCAAGAATATCATCAGCCTTTTTTTCATCAGTCTTTCCCTGCGCCTTGTCCTGGGCTTTGCTGTTGCCTATCTTCATTATGTCCTCAAGCATCTTTGCAACGCCCTTGATTGACGGCGCGGCCTCGCCACCACCGCCGCCGCCCAGCGTCACATCGTCCGCCCAGGTATGTTTCAATGGGAATATGCGTGTTTCAATCTCGCTATATGTACGCTTCTCCCGCAACTTGTCCGCCTTCTCAATCAATTCCGCAACCAGCATCACATAGCGGGGCGGACCAGCAACCATCACCAGTTCGTCATTGGAAGTGGTCTTCAGCGGGAAACGTTCGTCCTCCACGCCCAGTTCGCGCAGCATTTCACGCACTTCGCCTGCCTTCATGTACTGCAAATCAACCAGCAATGTCTCAATTTCGCTGTTTGCGTAGATATACAATGCAGTTCCGTCATAGTACCATGTCAGGCTATGCAAGGTGGCAACTTTATCAAGAAACTCCTGAGGCGCAAGTTTTCTGAAATCGCCAGATAGCATTCCCATAACATTTTTTGACATAACAACAGAAAGTCCCTGCGCGGTGCCAAAAGAGTTCAAGGCATCGACCAGGGACATTTCACGTGCTATCAATGTATATTCCCCTGTCTTCCAGGGGATCATGGAAGGTTTGACCTTAGCCTCCTGAGAAAATGCCGTACCCAATATGCAAAGCAGGGATACCAAGGCAACTTTCAACAAAGTTCCACTGTTCAT
>JAFSTJ010000104.1 GCA_017450525.1 Victivallales bacterium
CCTTCCCAGAAGCCCACGATTGCTGAATTATGAAAGTCTGGCGTGCCTGGGACACAGTCCACAGGCTTGCTTACCAAAGTACAGCCCCGCACGATGCCAGTCAGCCCACCTTCCTCCAGCAAGGCAATTGCCTTGTCGAAGGAAGCGGGCACATCCCCCAGGTTCCCACCCAGGGCTATTGCCACTTGATGCGCCATTCTCTCACACCTTTGCAGGAGCGCCTTTTGCCACGCTGGCATAGCATGCGTTCATGCAGTCGATGGTATGGCGGTGCCATTCCAGATTGATCTTCGGCTGCTTGTGGTTCCTGATGCAATCCACGAATTCGTCTATCAGACCAATCCACTCGTCAAAGTAGGTGTATTGCACGGTATATCTGTCGTTAGGTGCGCCGTTATGGTAAACATTGGGACCGAAGCAGTCGCACATTATTGTGCCCTTTTCGCCAGTGATGGTCACATTGACCTCCATGCGCTTGGGGAAAACCTCCCATCCTGGTGCTGGCACCTTCAGGCGCTCTTCCATGCGGGACCAGGAAGGATCAAACAGGAAGGACACGCCATTCTTCATCTTGCCAGTTGCGAGTATCATGTCCTCCACCTCAAGGTCTGGGCGCAGATTGGGTGCAACTTGCGAGTACACATAGTCAAATTCCGAGCCAGTTAGCCAGCGGATGAGGTCAAATATGTGTGGATGATCGCACAATGCGCCGCCGCGGAAGCGCTTGTCACCCTTGCAAAGAGGCACACGCTTGCCGTAACTGGCCTCTGGCACGCCCTGCCATGGGAATGCCCAAACTGGCGACAGGGTGATGTTGGTGGCCTGTATGGAAAGTATCTTCCCCAGTTCGCCGCTCTTGATGAGTTGCTGGAGGCGCTTCACCACAGGATTGTAGTGCATCTCAAGTTCAATCTGGCAGACTATGCCAGCCTTCTTCACAAGAGCCTGCATTTCATCGTATTCCTTGGGATCGAAGGTGGGTATCTTCATTGAGAGAATATGCACGCCTCTTTCGGCGCACAGTTTCATCTCACGCAGATGCTGGTCATTGGCGGAGGCAATCACAACAGCCTCAATGTCAGGATGCTTTGCAAACATCTCCTCAGGGGAAAGGTAGCATGGCACTCCATTGTCATAGAGTTCATAGACATCTTTTGCATTCTGGTCTGCGGCGCATGATGCCACCCAGTCTAGTTTGCTGTTCTCCCTCAATGTCTGGTAGTATTTTCTGGTATGGCCATGGGTAAGGGCCATCATCGCAATCTTAACGGGCTTCATAGTTTTCTTGCCTCCTTACTTGTATGACACGGGCTTGCCTGATGCATCGCACTTCAGCGCATCTTCCACCTGCTTTGCCAGCAAGGCGTCCGCCTTGTTCCATTCAGTCGCCAGTTTCTTGTCCGAAAGCACTGCGAATGCGGCGCGGATGAGCAGGATTTCCTCCAATTCAAAGCCGAACAATTCCGTGTCCGTGTCGGTGAAGCGTTCCTCGCCTTCGGCGGTGAACTTGTAGATGGAGGCCTGCGGAACTTGGGTATCCACCACGCGGTCCGACGCCACACCGCGGCGGGCGATAATCTCATGGCGGTCAATATCCTCGGTGTTTTCAGGCAGTATTGCGGAGCACTCTATGCAGCAGCTCTTGCCATCAGCCAGTCTCAGCACCACATTGGCGGTATCGCCATTCTTAGTTGTGAATAGCGACTTGATTTTTGCATTGCCCAGATAAGCCGCCAGATCCAATTCACGGTACAACTCCTGCTTCAAACTCATTTTTCCGCTGAAATACGCAAAACGCAATGTGGAAACATCCTCCAGCGTGCCGCCTTCAGCCAGTTTCTTCAATTCAACAAAACGGCGCTCCTTGCGCCAGGGAAGCAACTTCACAACACTGCCATCCGCCAGGCGCAGCATCGCCCCTGCCCCGCAAAAACTAGCGGGACTCTTTATCAACTCGCCGCCAGCCTTGACGGCATACTTTGTCCTAAGGCTCTGCAAAGCCTCGTTCATCTTCTTCAATTTCATATTGTAGCTCCTTGTTTATCCACAGTGATCAGTGGACAGTTATCAGTGATCAGTGAACAGTGGTCAGTGATCAGTGGTCAGTGATCAGTGATCAGTGAA
>JAFSTJ010000105.1 GCA_017450525.1 Victivallales bacterium
CCTGGTTATGTTCCTCAATGTCCTTATGCCATTCATTGTCACGCACTCAGTTTTGCAGCAGACGCGTCTGCCTGACATAAAGCGGCAGGCTTATGGTCACCGCACTGCCCTGCCCTGGCTCGCTCTCTATAGCCAATGTCCCGCCGTGGGCTCGCACTATTCTATCCACGATAAGCAAGCCCAGCCCAGTGCCAGAGCTCTTTGTAGTGAAATATGGGTCCAGCAATTTTGGCATTTCCTCCTCATTGATGCCCTTGCCCGTGTCGATGAACTTGACGTTCACATACACATCGTCCGCATTGCATGATATGTATATCGTCCCCTTGTCTTGCATTGCCTGCATCGCGTTCTTTATGATATTGAAGAAGGCCTGTGTAAGCTGGTCGGGATCACCGAATACCACAGGTAAATTAGGCTGTATGCTGACTTCCAGCGAAATGCCGTGGTTTTTAAGTTCCTCTGCCATGAAGCCCGCCGCGTCGGCTATTAGCTTCGGCATATCCAGCAGCACAGAATTGATTGGCACAGGTCTTATTGCACTGAGGAAATTCTTGACTATGGTGTCCAGCCGTCTTACCTCCTGCTCTGTTGTGTCTATGAATGACAGCAACTGCTCCTTCTCGCCGGAATCAGGCAGTTTCCTTAAAGTCCTTTTAGTGAGTTGCAAGTGTATTCCCAGGCTGTTGAGGGGATTTCCAAGTTCATGCGCCACGCCTGCCGCCAGCTGCGTTATCGCCTTTATCTTCTGTGTCTCCAGGTTGATTTCCGCATTCTGCACCGATTCAGTCACATCCTGGAATATAAGCGTCGCCAGCGGCGCATCCTTCTTGCCGCCTTGCTTGGCAATGGGCATTATGTAGAAACTAAGGAAACGGTGCTCTGGATAGAACACCTCAATCTCACGTCTGGAAGCGGAAGGAAACTTTGCATCCTTGCCTACATAGTCCTGCCATGGGAACTGCCTGAAGTATTTTTCAATGCTCTGCCCAATGTCCTCCAGCCCTATGCCCAGCATTGGCTTGCAGGCGGAATTGGCGAAAGAAATATTGAAATCCCCGTCAATGACAATTATGGCTTCATGGATTGTATTGAACACGCTTTCCAGAAAGCCCTGCTCCTCGATAATGCGGGAAAGATACGCCTGTAGGCTGTCATTGTCCAACTTGTCAAGCCGCCGCAGAAGTCTTTTGGCAAAGCCCTTGTTCTTGTCTGGTATCATTGCGCCTCCTCGCCACTGGCATTCGTCTCAGGGCAGGACAGCCTGTTCACTTTCTGCATGCCGCATAGCATATAGACTATGCTGCCGCAAAAGCAAGTCCACACAAACGCGGGGCGATAGTATTTCATGGCAATTGCCATCACGGTGAGAATTATCACCAGGATTGCAATCAACAACTTGACGCCACGGGGAATCTGCGGCAAAATGACCTGCCCGAAATGGCAGTAATGCACATTGGATACCATGAGGCAGGCGGATATCAACACCAAAGCCGCAGCCAGGTACATCGCCCATTGCTGCCCCACTGCCAAAGCAGCCAGTATTGATGAACCTGCCAGCATGGCGCCTGCAGGAGAAGGCGTGCCCTGGAAAATGCCCCGTGGCAGTTTTTCCGTTGGCTTGAGGAAGCGATAAAGCCTGTATATCAGGCACACCACATAGAACAGCGCCAAAAGCGCGGCAAGCCAGACTGGGAACGCCGTATTCTTGACCATGCACTTGAAAATCATGGTGCCAATTGCCAGGCCGAAGCTGGTGGCATCCGCAATGTCATCGAAAAGCGGACCCCGCTTGGTGGAGCCATACTTGCGGGCCAGGCGCCCATCGAACAAATCGAAGAACTGCCCCACAAACACCAGCACCATGCAGAGAACATAATGGGACAGGAGAGCCTGCCATA
>JAFSTJ010000106.1 GCA_017450525.1 Victivallales bacterium
GGAATGAAGGACATCAAGACCCGCACGGTGCACATGATTGGGGAACCCCAGGTGCGTTTCCAGGAAGATCCCGTGCGTATGCTTCGGGCATTGAAACTGGTGGGGCAGCATGGTCTTAAATTAAGCAGGCCTGTGCAGACAGCGTTGCGCAGTCTGGCCCCTGAGATAGCCAAGGCCTCCCGTTCGCGTTTGTTTGAGGAGATAATCAAGATATTGCTGTGCGGGCATTCCGTGGATGTTCTGACCCAGTGCCACAAGCAGGGGCTTCTTGAGCATTTCTGGCCAGGGCTTGCGCAAAACTGGGGCAGTGAGCCATGGCGCGTTATGATAGGGCTTATGGAACTGAATGACAAGGAGAACCGTGACGCCCATAAGGACAGCCCTGACAGGTTCATCGCGCTGGCATGTGTTTGCCTGCCTTATTTCCTATTCCGTTGCGATAATGCAAAGCCAGATCCTGACCTGTTTCCAGAGAGTTTTGACATTCCATTTGAGGAATGCGGGATTCCACTGTCACAGGCAAGAAAAATTTGCAGTGGGCTTGTGCATGAGCTTTTCAATGGTTATATTGTTAGTCGCGAGATTCAATACGATTTGCAGTCGGTAATGGTTCGCGTGCGCATGTTGCTGAATGGTGAAATGCCGCGTACCGCCTTGCCTCGCATGACGTATGAATATCTGTACGAGTTGTTGCGCCTTCGTTCAATGGTGGATGGAGCAGGGGCGGAAGTCCTGGTGAAATTGCCCTTGCCATTCGAGTATGAGCCGGACGGGAATGCGACAGACAGCCTGAATCTGGAGGCGCAACTTGAGTTGTCTGATATTTTATCTCGCTTCATGAAGAAGATTCCAAAGAAGCGTCGCCGGAAGAAGTCCAAAGGCGCGGGTAATACAGCAAAGGCCGAGGTCGAAACGGGAGAGATTGCGGAATGAAATTCAGGTTGACATATCTGATACTGTTTGTCATAGTCATTATTCATATAGCTTTCTTCAAGTTCTTCTTCACCATTCCGAAGCCAAAGACAGATAAACCTGAAGGTGACAAGCCAAAAACCGAGGAACAGGCGCAGCCTGTACAGCCTGGAACAGGCCCGCAGCTACCAGGGCCGCAGCTGCCGCCAAAGGCAGGTTCTTCTCCCGCAATGGTGGCAATTGCGCCGTTCAATGCTGGTTTCTTCAGGCAGGATTTTAAGCAGCTTCCAGCGGAACTTAACAAGATGATGGCTGCTGTACCAGCATGCGTTGTGGTGGACCTGGACGGGAGGCGCGTGTTGTTTGCAAAGGATGCGCAGACGGCACGCCCCATCGCCTCGATCACAAAGATGATGACCACCTATCTGGCGGTGAAGAAGATGCGGGATTCCAATGGGGCCTTGACTTTGAATACGCCGATAAAAGTGTCTTCTGCCGCTTCCCAGGTCAAGGAACGCCGCGTTTGGCTGAGCCCCAAGGAGACTTTTACTTTTGACGAATTGCTGAAGGCCAGCCTGGTACACAGCGCCAATGACTGCGCGTATCTTCTGGCAGAGTTCCTTGGCGGTGGCAATGAGCAGGCATTTGTTGCTGACATGAACAAGGAGGCGGCGTCCATTGGATGCAATAGCCTGAAATACTACAATGCCAATGGCTTGCCAACCGCAAATGGCAAGGAGAATATGGGGTCCCCAATTGAACTTGCATATTTGTCGCTGCACCTTATGAAATATCCTGAAATCATGAAGTGGACTGGCGTGAAAGTGGAGTATCTTCGTGAAAATGACGCGGCATTTATCAAGCGCAATGGCGGTGCCACCATGCTTACCAGCAGCAACAAACTGCTGGGCAAATGCAGGGGCGTCAATGGCATGAAGACAGGCTATACCAACAAGGCTGGGCATTGTATTGTGGCGACCTGCGAAAGGGAAGGGCGGCGCATGGCCGTGGTGATTCTTGGAGCAACGAAGGAAAGGGACAGAATTGCATCCAACTTGATTGAATGGGCTTACAAACAGCCTTGACGAACTTTTTGTTTCCATTTGCCATTGACGCATGTTTGCGTGGGGGACATTGCCATTTATGGCTAAAATGGGACATAATGGTTTGAAAAATAGGCAAATGCCAGTAAATTATCAACCGATTTTTTTATTTGCTTCATATAAAAATAGAGGAGTGAGAAAATGTCAGTACATCCAAGTTTGAAGACAAAAGGCGCAGTTGCTGAAAAGCGCAATGTTCTGAAGCGCTATGAGAGGATAGACCTGCTGAAGAAAGAAGGCCGCTACAAGGACGGCGAGAGGGCATGGGGTCTTCCAAAGACAAAGCCAGAGGATTAATCTGCTGCTTTTAAAACCGCATCCTAGCATAAAGATTGGGTGCGGTTTTTTTGTTGCGAACATGGCAAACGATGAAGTAATACAGGCTGTGGTCATCTCCAGCGTGAATGCGGATGTACCTGTGCTGGAAGAGGCGCTGGTCGCATTGGATTTGTCTCCATCATCATACGCCAGCCTTGAGACAGGGAAGGCCAATACCTTCCTTGTGGAAGAGGATGAGGCAGCCGCCAAGCAACGTGCAAGCCAAGTTGAAGAATATCTTGCTTCTTGGAAGGAGTTGTTCTCTGCGCCCATTGAAATCAATGTGCAGGAGATGCGCAAGGAGGACTGGGCGAATTCCTGGAAGAAGAATTTCCACACATTCAGGGCATCTGACCGTCTGGTTGTGAAACCAGGCTGGGAGGAATACGATGCCAAGCCAGGGGAAATTGTCCTTCCTATAGATCCAGGAATGTGTTTTGGCACAGGCTATCATGGAACAACCAGGGCATGTTTGTATTTCCTTGACAAGTTGCAGGCTAAGCATGGTACTATGTCTTTCATTGACGCGGGGACTGGGTCTGGCATTCTGTCCATTGGAGCGGCTTTGCTGGGATACAAGCCAATCCAGGCGTTTGACAATGATCCCCAGTGCATAACGACCTCCCTGGAGAACATGGAGCGTGCTGGAGTCCGCGGCATTCCCGTAATGTGTGCGCCATTGGGGGATTTTGTTCCAGACAAGCCAGCGGACGTGGTGGCTGCGAATATCCTTGCCGTCGTGCTGATAAAGCAGAGGGAGGCTGTGCTGTCCCTGGCGCGGCCAGGCGGCTATGTGATATTGTCTGGTATTCTTGCCGCCAATTACAACGAGATACTGGAGGCGTTCTTGCCTCTGGGATGCATTGAATTGGAACGCGTGACAAACGAGGAGTGGACCAGCGGTCTTTTCCGCAGGCCATAGAGTTTTAGATATAATGCCGACTTACAGTTATAAATGCGAGAAGTGTGGTTGCAGTTTTGAGCGTTTTCAGGGCATTACCGAGGAGCCGCTCAAGAAATGCGATAAATGCGGGGGAAAGGTTCATCGCCTTATAGGCGGTGGCGCTGGTTTGATTTTCAAGGGCAGTGGCTTTTATTGCACCGATTACACAAAGAAGAGTAGTGTCAGTTCTCAAGGCGGGGACAAGTCAGGCGACAGCAAGACTGCGCCCAAGCCAGAGGCAAAGCCAGCGTCTTCAACGGCAAACGCCAACAAGTCATAACAAGTTCAACGGAGGCAGTGAATTATGGGTCTGAAATGTCCAAAATGCGGAGTAGATAATCTTCTTACGGCAATTTTCTGCCGCGGTTGCGGTGAAAAGTTGGATTTGAATGAAATGAAGCCAGATGATGTGCTGAATGACGAACACACCAAGTCGCAGCGCAAGGGTGCATCAAAGGCGCAGAAGACATTTGTGGGCGTATTCTTTGGTTTGCTGGGAATCATCATTCTGCTGGCAATGTGCCCTGTCGGCGCAAAGGGAACAGCAGAAGGTGAGGTTGACAAGACATTGAAAGCTGGATTTGACCTAGTGAACAAGAACAAGCCTGCGGCACCGCCTGCAGCTGGCAAAGGCAACAAGAAAGCTGGCGCCAAGAAAGGCACTACAAAACCAAAGGCCAAGGCATTGCCCACTCTGGATATTAGCAGCGATGATGCAAGCAAGTTGATGTCCATGGCAATGGGGCTGCCCAAAGACCAATGGCCACAGGGACCGCTGGTGCCAAAGCATTTCAGCGTGGATTTCAAGGCTGATAACAGCTTCAAAATCGTGGTAAAGACCAAGGCATTCGGCGTGCTGCCAGTTACCTGCTCCGCAAATGCAAAAATCCAGGCTGCCGAGGTGGAAGGCATGAAATATGACTATGTTCTGGGCAGTCCGAAACTTGGCATTCTGCCGCTTTTCGTGTATGGCGATTTGTCATTGGGCCTTATCCAGAGCCTTATGAACTCGGTTCCCGCATTCCAGACAATTAAGACCGCCTCGGAAATCACCACTTCCGAAGGAAAAATGACCGTGAAATTCTAGTTGTCTGTGGACAGTGGACAGTCGGACAGTCCACTGAACACTGTCCACTGTCCACTATATTTTAAGTTTTTTCTTCCGTTTTTTACGCCTAAGCAATGCATTGAAGCAATAGTGCGCATAGCGTGCGGCCTTGAGTAGGAACGATTGATTTTCGTATGCGTTTTTGAGTGTATCGTCCTGCCAGTCTGGATAATATGAGAATACGATTTTGGCAAGGGAGAACATATCAGACCTGGCCAGGGACCTGAAGAACTGTCGTTGAATTATATTTGGCTTGTCGGGGAGTATATATGCTGAGGCCGTGTCCACAAGCCATGGATGCCCATCTTCCCCAACAAGTATGTTTGCTCTCCTTATGTCGCCATGGCAAATGCCGTTCTTGTGCAAATTGAGTATGTAATCAATCAACTCCTGGAAGAATGCCCTTGGAGGAATGGCGAAGTCCTCATGATGCCGCGGGTTCTCCAGATGCCCTGAATTGGGAATGTATTGGAAAATGGCGGTGTCCCTGCGTGGCCTTGCGTAGGGCATGGCGACTTTGGCAAGATTCTTTTCACATATTTTCGCATTTGCCATGTATTCATTCTCGATGCAGTGCCCACCATAGAAAAACCTTATGGGCCACAGTCTTCTGGCAAAGGTCTTTATGAAAACCTGAACGCCCCTAATATTGGCGCTATATTCATCGGAATTGACGCAGGTGCGCGTCTGGGCTATGGGCTCAAGAGTCTTTAAATATGCAAGAAGCGAGCCATGCTCCTTGCATAGCCTGTTTGCCTCCTCAATAAAGCCCTTATTGGGATATTTTTCTTTACTGCTATCCACTGTTCTATCCCATTGATTGCCCATAATATACCTTATTCCAAGAGTTTTTCCCTTTAAAATGACTTTTTTGCAATGGCAGTTTAGTTGTTTGCATTTATTGTTATTTATGGTATATTAGCGCAAGTAAAAAGAAAATCTTTAATGAAAGTATAAAAATACATAAAAAATTATAGGAGGCGAGTTATGGTTTCCCAGGTATTGAGCGGTGCGCTTTATGGTGTTGATGTAAGGACAGTGGAAGTGGAGGTGCGCGCGCGGAAGGATGCGGTGCCAGATGATGAAAAAAAGGATAGCGGCATTACTCTAGTTGGCTTGCCTGACACGGCGGTGCGTGAAAGCAAGGACCGTGTGTGGTCTTCAATAATTGCATGTCATCGCGCCTTGCCAAGAGGTCGCGTTACCATAAATCTGGCGCCTGCGGATCTGCGAAAGAGCGGCACTGCCTACGATTTGCCCATAGCGCTTTGCGTGTTGGCTGCGACAGAACAGATTCCTGCAGAATGCCTGCGCGGAGCCATGATAATAGGCGAACTTGCACTGAATGGCAAGGTACGTCCCATCCGCGGGGCGCTTGCCATGGCAATGCACGCCAGGAAACTAGGCCTGCGCTGTCTTATCCTGCCCAAAGAAAACGCAAATGAGGCGGCAGCCGCGGGAGGTCCACCTGTATATGGCGTGTCATCTTTGTCCGAGGCCATCGCATTCCTTACTGGAATGCAAAATATCGAGCCAGTTCACTTTGATGCCACGCATTTGTACGAGAACATGTACGATGGGCTTCCTGACTATGTTGACGTGAAGGGGCAGGAAAGCGCAAAGCGTGCCTTTGTAATCGCCGCTGCTGGTAACCATAATCTCCTGATGATAGGCCAGCCTGGCACGGGCAAGACTCTTCTGGCAAAGCGCATTCAGAGCATTATGCCGCCACTTACTCCAGAGGAATCAATGGAGGTTACCAAGGTGCATAGCATAGCAGGCGTGCTGGGACCTAACGCAGGCCTTATCGTGAGGCGTCCTTTCCGAGATCCGCACCATACTGTCAGTGATGCTGGTCTAGTGGGAGGCCAGGCGGTGCCACGCCCAGGCGAACTGAGTCTGGCGCACTGTGGCGTGCTTTTTCTGGACGAACTGCCCGAATTCCGTCGTAATGTGCTTGAGGTCATGCGACAACCCCTTGAATCAGGATACGTGACGCTCTCCAGGGCAACAGGCTCGTTCGTGTTTCCCGCCAGAGTAATGCTCATCGCCGCCATGAATCCATGTCCATGCGGCTACTACGGCTCACGTACACGCCAATGTCATTGTAGTCCACTGCAAATCGCCGCATATAGAGGACGCATTTCTGGCCCCCTGCTAGATCGTATAGACATTCATATCGAGGTCGCACCCATCCCCGATGAATTGCTGACCGCTCGACGCAACGGCGAATCTTCTTCCTCCATGCGCGCAAAGGTGTTCGCCGCACGGCAAATCCAAGCACAACGCTACCAGGGAACACCCATTCGAGATAACTCACAACTTTCAGGAAAAATGCTGGACGACTTCTGCCCACTGAGCACCGAATGTGCAAACATGCTGCGCTACATTATAAACGAACTGCGCCTCAGCGCCCGCGCATACGACAGAATCCTCCGCGTTGCCCGCACAATCGCCGACCTTGAAGCCAGCGAACATATCCTGCCCATGCACATCAACGAAGCCGCCAACTACAGACTTCTGGATAGGCAATAGTTGTTTATGTGGGGAGGGGACAGGGCCGTTGGCCCTCCCGTGCCACCTTTTTGGTGCCCCCCACACCCCACCTCTATCCCTTAC
>JAFSTJ010000107.1 GCA_017450525.1 Victivallales bacterium
CTGGAAGATGGATCCCTCCGACCCCATGACAGTGCCAAAGCGAATGGACGCGAACTCCGTGTTGATGCGCTTTGCGGCGGTGCTTCTTGCGCCCATAGGAGGCTTGAGAGTGTCAGTCCTGCCGCTCTTGGCGAGCGACTCCATCAGCTGCATGAGGATTTCGCAGACTCTGCTGCTTGCGCCGAGAATGCTGACGGGATTGACCGCCTTGTCAGTGCTGAGCAGGATGAACTTTCTGCATCCATGAGTCAGCGCCGCGTAGGAGACATTGTAAGTGCCCGCGATGTTGTTCTTCACTGCCTCAAGAGGCGATGCCTCCATCATTGTCAGATGCTTGTGCCCCGCCGCATGGAAGACGATTTCAGGACTGTATTTGTCGAATATCTCCTCTATGCGGGCATAGTCACGCATGGACCCCATTAGGAAATCCATCTTCACGTCAGGGAATGCCTTGAGAAGCTCCTGCATGAGATAGAACATGCCGTTCTCATTGATGTCCAACGCAACAAGGCGCGCGGGACTGTTTTTCGCGATAAGACGGCAGAGTTCGGAACCTATTGAGCCAGCCGCCCCTGTGACAAGCACGACGCGCCCGCGCAGCAGCTTGTCAATTCCATTTTCATCAACCTTGATGGGATCCCGTCCCAGCAAATCGTCCACAGAGACATTGCGCATGTTCGCCAGAGTCACCTCATCATCGGTGAACTGATACAGTCCAGGCAGCAGCTTGACCTCGCATCCGCTTTCCTTGCAGATGTCAAGGATCTCGCGACGCTGTTCTGCGCTTGCCGTGGGTATGGCTATGAAAATCTTGCTGATGGCATACTTCCTGACGGCGTCAAGAATTTTCTCGCGTCCGCCAATGACTCTGACGTCCTCTATGAAGCACCCCCATTTGTTTGGGTCATCGTCAACGATGCATTTGAATACGATATTGCGCCTTACAGTCGTGGAAAGGTCTCGCAGAATGAGCTGTCCGGCCGAGCCACCGCCAATCAGCATGGCGAATTCAATCTTCCCAACCTTGCTTGAAGTCGCACGCCTGAAAAGCAGCCACAGCATGCGCCATACAAAGCGCGACCCCACCAGCAAGGTCATCTGGAACAGACCGCCGAACACAAAATACGAAAACGGCATCCTCCCTCTGATGTTGAAAAGAGCCGTCTCAGACACCAAATGACTCAAGACAAGATAGTACAATATGACGGACACCACGCCCGCGACAATGCACCTTATGAGTTCCCTGTAGCCGACAAACCTCCAGACGCGATTATAAAGCTGAGCCATGGCATAAATGGCTATCGCCGCCAAGGCCTGGAATGAGACCGATGTCCGGAACACATGGAGATACTTCTCGGGTATCTCGCTGAACTCGCAGTCAAAGCGCAGCCACAACCCGAGAAAATAAGCCAGGCCAATGCCCAGAAAATCGCAGATAGCAAACAGAAACGCTATCTTATGCCATTTTTTTATGGTGTTTATCTGCATGTCTATTAGTTATGCGCACAGGCGGAACGCCGTATGCAGTGAGGTCATTTCAGTCGTCATCTAGTGCCCGGCCTAGGTCGCAGGACTCATTTTATACTGCGACGGATCGATGGTCGCACGTATGAGTTCATTGAGAAACTCGATTTCAACCGTCCAGAGATATTTCTTCTCCTTCTTGACAAGCCATCCGCAGACGCCCTGCCAAATGCCGGACTCAATCAGGAAACGCTCCCCCTCCTTGATGTCAACATTGAACTCAAGCTCCCCCTGAAAGCCAGCCAGCTCCACCGCCCTCACGGTGCGGACACTGGCAAGAAAACTCTGCTGGTCCCCCACGCTCAGTATCCGTATGACAGATTTCGAGCTGAACAGAAGGCTCTGCTCCTTCTTCGGAATCCTTACAAAGACGTATGATGCGAAAAGAGGACGCAGCACCACTTTCCTGTAGCTGTATGACTTGCCCTTGCTGGACACATTGTGGAACTTGAAAGTGCGCTTGAGAGGAAGGTAGTTTATCACTCCCCTTGCGTCGCAAAACTCCTTGAGACGAAATTCATGCAACGGCTGAGTATAGACGGGAACCACGACTTCATCCTCTCCAGGCAAAAGAATTCTATCGTCAAATGTCTGTTCACACTCATCCATCGGTAGCAAAATTGGACGCGCTAGCGCATCCCCTCAAGAAAACTCTATTTTCCCAAGCGGCAAGCCTAATCATCTTAACTCATTCGTATTCGGCAATTTAGCTAATCCCGGAGACCTTTTCCAAGGAAATGACAATCCTCTAAATCTTTTCAATCACCTAGTCAGCATAGAATATACCACACATAAACGCTTGTGCAAACAGGCAGGGTGTTTTTAGACGTTGTTCACAGGAGGGATTACACGGCAATACCTAATGTAACCTTTTTTGTTTTTTCGGAAAAGCATTTGCAATTGCCGTTTTTATGATTATAGTATTCTTCTATATATAATATTGTATAAGACAAGTTTTCGCAACAGCCGCAAGAGAAAGCCACTTTTTGCGGGGAGCTTGAATCAGAGAACGACCATGTGCCAGCTTGACAGACTAAAGCAATTGAAGGACGAAATCCTCCAGATTGCAAGAAAGCACAACGCCGAAAAGGTGTATGTGTTCGGCTCCTGCGCACGCAAGGAGGAGACGCCCGAAAGCGATGTCGATTTTGTCGCCGACTTCAAGGAGCACTCCACGCTTTTTGACCATGCTGGCTTGGAATTGGATTTGGCAGAATTGCTTGGGTGTTCAGTTGATGTAGTTACTTTGCGCAGATTACAAAAAGATGACGAATTCAGCAAAAACGTAAAAAAGGAAATGCTGGAACTATGCTGACCGATCTGCAAAGAATAGAGCACATGATTGAGAACGCGGAATTACTACTGAACTTTGCCGCCAATCTCACGGAAGCAGAGTTTTCTTCATCTGTGGAGAAGCAATACGCCATTAAGTTTGCTTTTGTCATGCTTGGTGAAGATGCAGCGTGTATTTCCGAAGAATTCAAAACCAAACACCCTGACATACCTTGGCAAAAAATCAAAAGTATGCGGAATACAGTGGCTCACAATTATAGTAAAACTGATGAATCAATTATCTGGGATACAATAACAAAGGACATCGAATCGTTAAGACAACAACTGCTCAAAACCAAATCAATCGGTTGAATTATAGGAACAACAATGTGCCAACTTGACAGACTAAAGCAATTGAAGGAGGAAATCCTCCAGATTGCAAGAAAGCACAACGCCGAAAAGGTGTATGTGTTCGGCTCCTGCGCACGCAAGGAGGAGACGCCAGAAAGCGATATTGACTTCATAGCCGATTTCAAGGAACACACATCCATTTTCGATCATGCAGGACTTGAATATGATTTGGCACAGTTTCTTGGTTGCAAAGTTGATGTCGTTGCAAAGGATGCTTTACTAGACGATTCCTTTGCCGCTAATGTTCGAAAGGATATGGTGCAGCTATGAAGAATGATGATAAGACCAGAATCATGCATTTGATTGAGCATATCCAGCGCATCCAAGTGATTCTTCAGGGAGTTTCGGAGGAACAGTTCTATCAATCAACCACACTTATTGACGCTGTTTCATACAATTTTGCCATTTTGGGGGAAGCTGCAAATCGGCTTTCGAGTGATATTCAGAATAAGCATCCTGAAATCCCCTGGGGGAACATCATCGGAATGAGGAATATATTGATTCACGATTACATGAAGTCAAAACCGCACTACTTGTGGGAAGGAACCCAAAACGATTTGCCTTCGCTTCTGGAAAGTCTAGAGATAATACTGAAGTCTATGGAAAGCTAAGGAGGAAAGAATAATGTGCCAGCTTGACAGACTAAAGCAATTGAAGGACGAAATCCTACAGATTGCCAGAAAGCACAACGCCGAAAAGGTGTATGTGTTCGGCTCCTGCGCACGCAAGGAGGAGACGCCCGAAAGCGATGTGGACCTGCTGGTTGATTTCAATCAGGATGCCACGCTTTTTGATCAGGTCGATATTCAGGATGAAATAAATTCATTGCTGGATTGCAAAGTCGATGTTGTCTCAAGGCGTGGATTGCATCCTTAC
>JAFSTJ010000108.1 GCA_017450525.1 Victivallales bacterium
CAATAGTATATTGCACATTTTCTGAGAACTGTTGATTTTCTTTGCCAACGTCTCCAAATCGCAATCCTTGAATTTGGTTGCCAACAAGGCGAGTTGAAGCAGTCTCTGCTGATCATACCCAGAGACGGCGGCGCGCCTCAATGTTCCAGAAAACCAGCCTATGGCCTGCATTCTCCCCGAGGAAAGGCCATCCAGCGCCCTTTGAAGTTCGGTGCCAATTGGTGTGAAGCCCTTTCTGACAGCCTTGACACGTGATTCCTGACTGCACAATTTGGCAATCTCAGCAGCATTCAGAGGGTGGTCATACATTGCCGCATTGGCAATTTCCCCGTTCATAAACCAGGGGCCTCCTCCAAAGCCCTTGCCTAGTTCAACCTTGTCGGTATTTATGACAGGCTCCACATATAGAATCTTTTTTGTGATTTCACACTCACCGTTCAGGTAGATTTTGATTCTATAGCCCACATCTCCCTGTGCGGCGTCATTCACATATTCCACGACTGCGGCGACGTGGGCCCATTCGCCCGACTCTGGGGCCGTCCCCTCACATGTCGAAGCATTTGCGCACCATTCCTTTCCATTGTTGAAGTTGAAATACAAGGTTGAGCCAGCTCTGGCGAATATGAATTCCTTGCCTTTGGAAATGAACATATCCATCCTGTTGTCCAAGGATTTGTCCCCTGGATCATAATTCAACTTAACTGTGGCGACAAGTGTCATTCCCCTTTTTGAGAAATGCAAGCCCTCGCTGTTGGGCACATACGCAAAGTCCCCCTTGCCGTCCAGCTTCAATGAGCCATCGTCAATTTTAGCCTTCCTTTGTAGTTCCAGCTTAACTTCCTTGCTGAAATCATACTGGAAAAGCACACCAGTAGTTTCACTTCCGCAAAGGGTAAGAAACAGTACGGACAGCACAAGAATAAGGCAGTTCTTCATCATCTTTCTCCTCCATTCGCTCTATATTATTTCAAAATGATTTCACCCATTTGAGAAAGCAGTTTACAGATGCGGACATTGTGCTTTTCACACAATTCGCATCTGGAACAAGTTCATTTCTTCAGGTATGGTTCTTTCCTTGCCAGTTCCAAAATCATCTTTTCATCAAGTGCCTGCTCAAAAACAAGGACTTTTCCAAGAAGCCCGTAAAAAAACCATGGTCCTCCCCAGCCTTTTCCAATTGAAACTGGATTGCTGTTTGGTTTGGCAATCTTCCCTCGGAAACTTTTCTCAGCAACTTTACTGCCATCAATAAACAGTTGAACGGTATAGTTTTCAGGTGAAGTTTTCCTAATTGAGGCTGCAAGCGCCGTCCACCGCTTCACTGGTATGCCAGGCGCCATCACACTCCAAGTCCACTTTTCACCTGCATTGAAATAAAGTTTGTCACAGAAACGTCCAAAAAGAAAATCCTTGTTCTTGAACAGAATCATATCATGTGCGCCGTTCTGGGATGCCTTGGTTCCATCCTGCTCAAACTTGACCAATGCGTAAAAAGTGCAACCTTCTTCAATAGAAAAACCAGCGCTCTCAGGCACCAGCAGTTCCTGTTGACCGCGTTCGCCAGTCAATATAAGTGCTTGCTCTGGGGCGGCTATCCTGAGGTCAGGAGACAAAAGAGGCTGTTCATATCTGCCACCCTGCCTAATCACCGCCGCCGTGAAATCATAATTAAGGACTGGGGACGGCTCGCCAGCAAAAAGCATTCCAGCAAAAAACAGGACAAGACAAAGCATTACATTTTTCATTGTTTTCATTCCCAGGCAGTTTCCGAAAACAAGTCCAGCATCAATATTCGTATACTTATGCGACCAAAGCGCTTTCGTCAGTTTCTGTCAACTTAAGCCTTGGCTTCAAAGTCAGTCGACAGCATCTCCATTGCAAATTGCCCCTTTAATTCACTTGCTTCTTCTTATTATTTGTTCTATGTCCGCATGCATTTCAGTTACAAAATCATTGTATATTATACCCGAAATCGCAGAAAATAAAATAATTGATTTTTGTTAAAAATACTGTCTTCTTGCTCTCCAAGGAACATGTCCTTTATGACATCTTCAAAATACATCATAACATAATTCTCACACTAGCAAAAGACCGCCAACGGCTAACGAAAACAACATTCTCAAAGTACATCCACGCAGCTTGTTTTTACGGCATTTTCTGCTATATTTTGCGCAAGTTTCTGACTCCTAAGCTTCGTGCCGAGGAAGAAGGGCGTAATCACCCAACTGGTAATGCACACGTCCTGCTTCCAAAGCAGGGCGTGTTTTTTTATGCACAAAACTGCCAGACATCTCATTGACGAATTGCTGGAGGGCAAGCGCCTTTCCGTGGCAGATTTCCTGTGCCTCATTACCGAAGCCAGCGAGGAAGATGTGGCATACGCGCGGCAATGCGCCAACAAGCTCCGCCAAGCGCAATTCGGCAATCGCATCTTCATACGCGGTCTGGTAGAGTTCACCAACTTCTGCAAGTGTGACTGCCTGTACTGCGGCATTAGGCGCAGCAACACATCCGTACAACGCTACAGGCTCGACAAAATGCAAATCCTGGAATGTCAGGAACAAGGATACCAGGCAGGTTTCAGAACTCTGGTGCTGCAAGGCGGCGAAGACACATTCTTTGATGACGACAAGATGTGCGCAATCGTCACAGCCCTGAAGACACAGCATCCCGACTGCGCTGTCACCTTGTCCCTTGGTGAACGCAGCCGTGAAAGTTACGCACGCCTTAGGCAAGCAGGGGCGGACAGGTACCTGCTTCGCCACGAAACCGCAGACGCCGCGCACTTTGCAAAACTACATCCAGCCAACCAGCGCCTGGAAACACGCCTGCAATGCCTGGATTACCTCAAGGAACTGGGGTTCCAGGTTGGCTGTGGCATGATGATAGGCTCACCATACCAGACGCAAGAATGCCTGGCACAGGACCTGTTCTTCATGCAGAACTTCCGCCCTCACATGGTGGGGCTGGGCCCATTCATACCGCACCACGCCACGCCTTTTGCGGCAATGCCCGCAGGCTCCATTCAGGAAACGCTGAAGATGCTGGCTCTGGTTCGGCTTATGCTGCCCAAGGTGCTGCTGCCTGCGACGACGGCGCTTGCCACACTGCATCCAGAGGGACGCCTGATGGGTATACAATCAGGCGCGAATGTGGTGATGCCAAACCTATCCCCTCCCAGCCAGCGTAATAAATACTCCCTTTACGACAACAAGGCAAACACAGGTCTTGAGGCGGCGGAGGGACTTGCTCAACTCTCCAAAGAGTTGGCAAAAATCGACTGTTGCATTTCCATAGACAGGGGCGATGCCCCAAAAGATTAAAATAGAGGTGAAAAATGATCTACGACCCCAAATCACACAAGGCAGAGGAATTCATCAACCACGAGGAGGTGCTCGCCACTCTGGACTATGCCGAGAAGAACAAGCGCAATGTGGAACTCATTGACCAGATCATCGCCAAGGCGAAACTGGAGAAGGGCCTGTCCCACAGGGAAGCGGCCGTCCTGCTGGACTGCGATATTCCTGAGAAGGTCCAGGAGATATACGCCCTGGCAGAGCAAATAAAGAAGGACTTCTACGGCAACCGCATCGTCTTCGTCGCGCCATTGTACCTTTCCAACTACTGCGTCAATGGCTGCCTCTACTGCCCATATCACCTGAAGAACAAGCACATTCCACGCAAAAAACTCAGCATGGATGAGATACGCAAGGAAGTCATCGCATTGCAGGACATGGGACACAAGCGCCTTGCCATCGAGAGCGGCGAGCATCCTGTGGAAAATCCCATTGAATACATTCTGGACGCAATCAAGACCATCTACAGCGTCAAGCACAAGAACGGCGCAATCCGCCGCGTGAACGTGAACATCGCAGCCACCACCGTGGAAAACTACAAGAAACTCAAGGATGCTGGCATCGGCACATACATCCTCTTCCAGGAAACATACCACAAGGAAAGTTACGAAATCCTGCACCCAACTGGCCCCAAGCACGACTATTGCTACCACACCGAGGCAATGGACAGGGCCATGGAGGCAGGCATTGACGATGTGGGACTGGGCGTACTCTTTGGCCTTGAGCGCTACCGCTACGAATTCGCCGCACTTCTAATGCATGCAGAGCATCTGGAAGCGGCCTTCGGCGTGGGGCCACACACCATTTCCGTACCTCGCCTACGCGCGGCGGATGAC
>JAFSTJ010000109.1 GCA_017450525.1 Victivallales bacterium
GGCTAAAGCCGCCCCCTCCGAGGGAAGCCCGCCCCTACGATTTCCTCGAAGGGGCGGCAAACGGGCGCAAACGGGCGCAATCGGGCGCAAACGGGGCGGCAAAAGCCGCCCCCTCCGAGGGAAGCCCGCCCTACGATTCCCTTGGAGGGTGTGTAAATGGGCGAAAATGGGCGAAAAAAAAGGCGGGGCTAGCCCGCCCATACGAGATTTCCTTGGAGGGGGGCGACTTTATCGGAGGGGGCGGCTTTAGCCGCCCCGTTCCGCCTCGTTATTCTGTTGCCCTGATGATTATGAAGTCGTGTTTCTTCAGGGTGAATATTACTTTGTTGCCTGCAACGTTCAGGCTCTTGCCTGTTTCCTCGTTCTTAGCACTGGCGATGGGCTTTGCGTACGTCATTTCCGCAGTGCAGTCATTGTCGGCATAACTGCCGATGAAGGTGAAGATGTCCTTGCCGCGCTGGTATGTGACCTGCTTCAGAGCATCGTTGCTGCATTTCACAGGTGCTTTCTCATCCCAGAAGTTATAGACCACGCAGTCATCCTTCCACGTGCCGAAGTCGTAGAACCTGTCCAGCGTGTTTTTGATAAGCGTGTAGTTGGCGCCTCTTGGGCATGTGGGCTGTACCTCATGGGGCAGCAGCGAGGCCAGCATGGTGCGTGTAGCCCAGTCCTTGATTTCCTTGGTCTTGGCGCCAGTTATGCCCTCCAGCACGGTGGGGAAGCAGCCCGCCTGGACGCCAGAGCACACCGCACGGATGTAGTCCGAAGTGAAACGCTCCTGGAAGTCGTTCACGCCATATTTCCACTCCATTCCCATTGTGTTGGTGGTGAGGCCGATGGTGGGCAGGATGTTGGTGTTGGTGTGGTGTGCGCAGATCCATGGCTTGATGCCCCTGTCCATCATGGTGACAGCCTGACGGCGGTTGTATTCGCGGCAGCGCCAGAGGCCCAGGGAAGGATGCACCCTGCCATTGTCGTCAATCCATGCGCCGCCAGTGGCCCAGCTATTGCCAGCGGAGAGGAACACATTGTCGTTGTAGATGCCCTTGAAGCCGTGCTCCAGCATCTTGTCCAGGTAATAGATGGCATAATCGACGTATGATTCGTTCAGCATGAGGCCGCCAACCCACTCGTCCCTCATGACGGGGTGTTCGGGAAGTTTGGCAGTTGAATCGCTGTCGCAAGTGTAGCAATAGACGATGCTGTCATCCTGGCGGTCATGCAGACCAGCAGTGATGTTGAAGCCGCCCTGGGTGTGGCTGAGGATGTGTGAGCGGGCGTTCTCCTTTGTCATGTTGTTCAGCCAGGGTGCTTCGCTGGTGCCGTATGCCTTCATGATCCTGTCTGTCCAGGCATTGATGTATTCCTTGTCAATGACGCCTGTCCTCTGCGCCTCGAACATCTTGTCCCAATGGCTGAAGTCCTGGAATGCGGGGTATCTGCCAGTCCAGGTATAGAAGCATCCCCAGTAGAAGTTGGAATACATTGCCCGTGAGAGTTGTGTGCCCTTCTTTGTGAAGGCGTCCCTCCATCCGCGCCAGCCCTTTGGCATTGGCTTCACTGGCGAGGCCAGCAATGCGACGGTGATGGTGTTGTCCTTTGCCAGTTTCATGGGGCTGTTGAGCAGGTTCAGCCTGATGGTGACTGTGCCGTCCTTTTCACGGAACAGCTCCACGCCATCCCTTTCCTTGGAGTGGCACCACCCCTTGTCCCAGTCCGCCGCATAGCACAGGCCACGGTATTCGTTGCCCACCCAGATGTACGGCAGGAAACTGTCAAAATGTGTTTGCGGTACTTTCTTTGACGAGAAAAGGAGGCCATTGCCCTTGGGCACGAAGCCAGCGGGATTGTGGCGGAGGCCTTCGCCCACGGGGTGGTAGAGGGTGGCGATTTCCTTGCGAATTGGAATATCCACATACAGACGTGTTGGCAGAGGCTTCGCGCCAGACGTCAGTTTCCAGTCATAGCGCAGCAGTCCATCCTGCTCCATGCGGATGTTCGCCTGGATTTTGAGCGCCTCGCATTCCAGTGCATTTTCCGCAGTGATTGTGGTGTCTGATTCGCTGAGGAACCTGGGCGCCTGGCATTTCCAGGCCAGCCTTTTGCCATTGGCCTCGGCAATGACCTCCACTGGACGAGCCAGCACGGCGCCGCCATTGGCGGTGATTGCCTCGGGCAGGCCGTTCTTGCCCAAAGTCATTTCCTTCAGCACGGCGGAGAGTTTGCTGCCATTGCGTTTGAGGGGCGTGAAGCCAGTTATCAGCCTGTCCGCCTTGCCGATATCGTTGTTGAGCCAGGCATAGTCCTTCACCTCAAATGAGCGTTCCAGCAAAGGCGTCTCCGAATTGGTTTTGGACAGGAAGAACGAATATTTGCCGTCAGCCAGTTTTCTGGTCACAGGCAAAGCCAGACGCAAGGTGGCCATTTCGCGACCATTCTCCTCTTTGCTGTAGGCCTTGCTGAAGTCCAGCGCGAATGTTTCCACAACCTTGTCCTTGGAGTTCCTGATTTGCAACTGAAGTTTCTTCTCGGGGACGGCCTTGCAGTCCAGCACCAGATCAAGCACCGCCTTGTTCAGGCTCTGGTACCAGCAGACATTGCCTGTGACAGGCTTGTCCCCCTGTGAGAGCATAGTTATCTCGGCAACTGACAATGGGCGAGAGTAAACGCTGAAATCCGCGTATGCGGCATTGGATAGTTCTGGTTCGCCGACCTTTGAAAAGTCCATTGGGAACTTGTGGGAAAGATTGCCGCGGCGGATGCCGTTCATGTACACTTCCACAGCCTCAGGCAGGAAGTTAATTGCAATGTGCATCCACTGGCCTGGCTGCGGGCGACGCCCGATAAGAGTGTTCTTCGGGTTCTTGTTTTCTGGTGCGAAACTCTGGCATCCGACGAGGAAGCCGCCGTCACGCTGCTCCTGGAAGTAGATGTAGCCGTTGGGCCTATAGGATGTGCCGAAGAAACGGCGGAAACTCTTTTCCTTGGGAAGCGGCGCGGCAACACGCATCCAGAAAGACACTGCGCCTGATGTGCTAAGCCTGGCGTTGGGGAAACTCACCGTGCGCCCAGTAAAGTCCAAAACCTTGCGGGATGCGGTGGGGCCCTGCACGGCAGAGGGCTTGCCTAATTCTGGCTTCGATACCTTCGCCTTGGCGTCTTTGATGGTGGTATATTCAATAATTTCGTTCTTGTCGGCATCAAAGCCGCAGAACAAGGTCTGATATGATTCGGTGTTCTGCCATAGAGGCAGCTTTGGTGGCTGCCAGGTGATGGACCTGTTCCAGCCCTTTGCCTTGAAGTCAATCTTGCACTTGCCGCCCTCTGCCGCGCATTCCTCGGTGAAGTCCTGCTCAACGGCCTTGCCAGGAGCGATGTCCAGTTTCTTAGAGAGGGACTGCTGCTTGTCTCCAGAAAGCGCCAGCGCAATTTCAGTGGAAGCGGGTTTTGAGCCATTGTTGGCGACACGGAAACGCAGGGGCAGCCTGGCCTCGCCGCTGTACAACTGCTGTGTTGCCAGTGCATCCTTTGCAAAATGGAAGACGGAATAAGAATTGGGATCGCTGTAGCTACTGACATCCGTCATCGGCGCTTCACGCCTTGGTGCCACGCCGTAGTTCCTGCACACCATGATGCGCCAGTCGCCTTCAGGTGAGCTTTCCACGCCCATTTCCTTCAGTGGGAAGGCCATTTCCATGGTCCACAGGCCACCTTCAACCTTTGACTTGACGATGGCGTTGTGCTTCCAGGGACGTGAACTCAGGCCATAGCCAGGATTATGGTGCTCCGCCATGGTCTTCTCTTCGAAGTTGACCATGAACTGGAACACGCCGAATTTAATGGATTCCACTGTGCGGAGTTTTTCTGGCGGCGCAAACCACAATTCCATGGAATCGTGGTGGTTCATCCATCTGGATGCGGCGACCAGATTGCCGCGTGGCGGTGTTTCCGCCTGCAATGCCATGTAGATGTTGCTCTTGTCGTAAGCCATCCACACGGTTGTGCGGCGTGCGTCCATGTTCTTGGCGCCGCCGCTAAAGGCCATTGCGCAGTCCCATTCCCCCTTGCTGAAACGCCCGTCTATTGTTGGAGCCGCTTTCAGGAAGGGCACTGAAAAGTCAGCCGCTGTAAGATAAAATGAGAAAATTGCCAGAAGGAGAAATATGGCTCTGCGCATTATGTGTTGGCCTCCTTAATTAGTAATTCCAGTTGGCTGGCCTATAGACATGGGTGGCACTGCCATAATATGCCCAGAAGTGGGCTTCATATTGCTTCTGACTGGGGTTTCCAGAAGGCAGATCAAGGATAGGTGTCCTCCGTTCGCTGCTGACATGGCCATCTGCAAATGCCACTGTCAGATACGATTCGCCATTGTGGGGGAAGTCAATCTTACGCATACTATTACCATCTGCACAGGAGAATAAATGAGTCTTTTTGGTTTCTGAAATGCTGCTGATTTCAGATGGATACTTCGGCTGACCATATTTTCTTTGTACTTTCTTTTCGCCAGCATTAATGGCAATATGCAGCATTGAATTCATGCCATAATGATAGGTAGGTCCATAGCTTATATATGGGAACCTGTAAGTTGTGCTTCCATTGACTACTTCCTGGTTCATTTTTTCAGGGCACATGAATTCAGGAATACGTTGACCATCAGCCCCTGCCATATACTTCCTTGACACCAGGATATGCGCCCAGTACAATCCCATTGCAGAGCAAGGCATGTAAAAATCCTCATGGTCGTTTTCATATATTTGCACATAAAGCCTCATCTGCTTCAGATTGTTGACGCAGGAGATACTACGTGCCTTCATTCTTGCCTTGCTCAGCGCGGGCAGCAGCATGGCCGCCAAAACGGCTATGATTGCGATTACAACCAGCAGTTCAATCAGTGTGAATGCATTAGTTTTTCTTTGTGTTTTCATTGTAGTTCTCCTTAATTTATGTGTGAAAACTTAAACAACAGCGATTGTTAGTCTGTGAATTTTACCACAAACAAGGAGAGAAAACAAGATAACTATTGTGCAATATATTAACTTATTGTGCAAAAACAAGAAAATCTGCCCCTTAAATATCTTCCCTATACTCCAGACACGGTAAACTTTTCCGCACGGAATACCGCAGGTGTCTTTCCATATTTCCGCTTGAATCTTCTATAGAAATAGATCATGTTCGAGAAGCCGCATTTCTCGCAAATCTCCTTTATGGAGAGTTCAGTGCCCGTAAGCATGTCGGCGGCATTGGACAATTGCTCATTCAATCTGTAGTTCACTGGCGAAAGATTGAACATATTGTTCCACTGCAGATAGAAGTTGCGTCTGCTGAAGCCGTATTTTTGGATAAGCGAATTCAGATCTTGGCCTTTCCTAAGGCCATCTGCTATCTCCAATATGGACATATTTGGGGTTTGCCCTTTGTCATTTTCCTCTTTAAGTGCTCTAAAGATAGATGAAATAAGATGCATTGCCAGCGTATCCAGTTCATCTGCCACGCCTGGCTCTTTATAGCAGTCCAGTCTCTCGCGTATTGCCTTTAGAATTTTACGGACGTGGTCATTAAAAAAGTAACCATAAAGTATCATTTTCTCACGGGGACCAAACAGCGCGCAGAGCGCATCAGTGACATCTGGATTGTAGCTGAAGAATATCTCGTCAAGAAGCGGAACATCTTTTCCTCCAGAGAATGTCTTCACTGGCAGGAAAGAAAACTTTATATAGTCATCCTTGATGAAGGAATTGTATTTTTTGTGATTGAAGGAAATGCATACATAATTTTCCTTAAGATGATAGCCTTGAGTAAGAGCCTGATTCGTCATCCAACCGACGAGGGCCAGCTTATAGGAGAATGAAATAAGCCTGGGGGTATCCCAAATGCAACATAACAAGTATAGTTTGTTCATTTTTGCTGTGTATGCCCTGAAACTCAATGATTTGTGCAGTAATGTACAATTACAAAAGCAAAAAACAAACTATGCTTATGCGCGGCCATGAGCCGCGCATTCAGGACGATATGTTTCCATACGACCAATTCCTGCGTCATGAGTGCGCAGCCAATGGCCGCGCACATACTTGTTATAATACAAAATTGCATTACTTTAGCACACTAAAAAAACTGTGATAATCGGTGCAAATCTGTGGATAAAGAAAAATGCTGAAAGAAGAAATCAAGTTCTACACGACACGTTGCAAGATGTTCTTGCCACGGATAAGGTCCCATCGCATTGGCGAAGCCGTGGACTTCACGGCGGAGTATGCAGTGGAGAAAGAATTCACCCCATACAAGGACAGGCTAAAGTTGCAATACACCCCGATTGCGCCAAATATACCTTGGGGCAGACCATGGGACAGCGCCTGGTTCCACGGCATCGCAACGCTGCCACCACAATGGAAAAACAAGAAACTTGCCTGCGAGATACTATTCACTGGCGAAGCTCTGGTATTTGACGAGAAAGGCGTGCCAGAATGGTCCCTCACCTCGTATTCGGCATACGATGGCGGCTACTTGAAAGACCTGTATTTTCCAGAGCCTGGCAGAGTAAAGAAAGGGAAGTTGGAACTTTGGATAGAGGCCTCCGCATACGAGCTGTGCGGTCTGTCCAACGGAGGTGGCGAGAGCAGGGGTTATATGCCTGTGCTAATGCGCAAGATGCGTGTAGGCGTATTCAATGAGGAGGCATGGAGCCTCTACTATGACTTCAGCGTGTTGTTTGACTTGTATGAGAGCCTGCCAGACGGCGACTACCGCCGCCTGCAATTGCTGTCTGCACTGAACAAGGCGATTGACGTGTATGCCTACGACCCTGCGAATGCAGCCGAGGCCCGTGCGGAATTGGCGCCACTGCTGGCGCGTCCCGCTATGAAGTCCGCAATCGAGGCCACTGCCATAGGCCATGCGCACATAGACGTAGCCTGGCTGTGGCCCATGCGTGAAAGCATCAGAAAGGCCGCCCGCACTTTCGGTAGCCAAATCACCAACATAAAGAACTACCCAGGCTACATATTCGGCGCATCGCAGCCAGTATTGTACACCTTCGTCAAGGAGCACTATCCCGAACTCTATGCTCGCATAAAGGAGGCAGTCAAGGCAGGACGTTGGGAACTACAAGGCGGCATGTGGGTAGAGGCGGACTGCAACATCATCAATGGTGAATCACTAGTACGCCAGTTCATTCACGGAAAGAACTTCTTCAAAGATGAATTCGGTGTGGAGGTAAAAAGCCTGTGGCTGCCGGACGTATTCGGCTATGCCGCCACGCTGCCACAGATAATACGCAAGGCTGGTTGTAACTATTTCCTGACGCAGAAGATTTCCTGGAACCAGTTCAACACATTCCCATACCACTCGTTCATCTGGCAGGGCATCGATGGATCCCAGGTGCTGACGCATTTCCCGCCAGAGAATACATACAACGCCCCTTGCCTGCCGCGTTCCGTGAGCAAGGCGCAGAACAACTGCACCGAGGCGGACATTGCACCCATGATGATGAGTCTGTTCGGCATTGGTGATGGTGGCGGTGGTCCCAGCACGCAGCATCTGGAATGCGCAAAGCGCATAGCCAATCTGGAAGGATGCCCCCGCTACAAGTTCGGCAAGGCAGGCACATTCTTCAAGAAACTGGAGAAACTGAAGGACAAATTGCCAGTCTGGAAAGGTGAATTGTACCTGGAGTTGCACCGTGGCACATTGACCACACAGGCAAAGACAAAACTGAACAACAGGCGATTGGAACAGGCATTGCCAGCATTGGAATTCATCGCCTCCGCACTGCCACTGAAAAACTATCCAGCTGCTCAGTTGGACAGCATCTGGAAGAATATGCTGAAATTGCAGTTCCATGATGTAATACCTGGCAGTTCCATACGCCTGGTCTATGAAGACACTGAAAAGGAGCATGCGGCACTGCGAGAGCAAGTAAGGCAACTTATTGAGGAGCGCCTCCCGCAACTTGGAGACAAGGACAAGAATGCGATACTTGCAGTCAATTCGCTGCCTTATGCTTATGAGGGCATCGTCAGTATCCCCTCCACTTGGAAAAACAACTATGTCGTGTCGCCAGATGGCTTTGAATCAGAAATGCAAAGCACGGAGGATGGCTATGTCGCCCTGGTGCACCTTCCAGCAAACTCAATCACAACTATCCGCCGCGGCAAGAAATGCCAGCCAGCAAAAATAAAGAAGGGCACCTATACGCTGGAGAATGCCCTGGTGAAATACGTATTCAATGCCATGGGCGAAATATGTTCCGCCTACGACAAGCGAAATAACAAGGAAATACTCCCGCCTGGTAAGCATGGCAATGTGTTCACTTTGCAGGAGGATGTGCCCAATATTTTCGATGCCTGGGATGTGGAAATAACAATGGATGACGAACGGCAGTGGCATTCAGAAGAGGCAACTGTCTCAAACGCCAGTATCGGCACCGTGCTACGTAGCCTGGACATAAAGTTCAGTATCGGCAATTCCACTGTACTCCAGCACGTAATGCTAGGTGCGCATTCCATGCGGCTGGACTTCAACACGAAGATCAGCTGGCGTGAAGACAACAAGCTGCTACGGGTAGCATTCCCAGTCAATATATTCGCCAGTGAAGCCTCATTCGACATACAGTACGGCACCCTGAAGCGCCCGATGAACACAAATACCAGTTGGGAAAAGGCAAAATTCCAGGTATGTGGGCAACGTTATGTGGACATATCGGAGAGCGACTATGGCGTGGCACTGCTCAACGACTGCAAATACGGATATCGCACAATCAAGGGCGAACTGGAACTGACACTGCTCAGAGCGCCCTCTTCTCCAGACCCGCTGGCTGACAGGGGAGAGCACACCTGCACATACAGCCTCCTGCCCCATACAGGCAACCTGCAAGAATCAAATGTGATGCAAGAAGCAGCCGCACTTAATAGGGCACCTTGCCTGCTGCCTGGATACAAGGCCACCGTCAAGGTCCCATTCCATCTGGAAAGCGACTGCGCCACACTGGAAATAATCAAACGCGCCGAAAAGCAGGACTGCCACGTGCTCAGGATAGTGGAAACCAAAGGCATGCAGGCAAACTGCACAATTCACAGCAACATTCCTACCAAGAAACTCATCGAAACCGACCTGCTTGAATGGAACGAAATAGAAACTATCCCATTCAAAAATGGGCAGGCCACCTTCACAATAAAGCCATTCGAGATAAAGACGTTTATGATACGATAGATTTATGTGTAGCCAGCGCGTCCCGCGCTGGAGAACCACTGCGCAAGCTACCCCTTTCCAGCGCGGGACGCGCTGGCTACCTCTTTTTTTATATTCCCAAAACCTTCTGGGCGTTCTTGAACAGGATTTTGTCCTTGTTTTCCTGTGAGGTGGGCAATGCCTCGATGACCTCCCTGGCAAAGCGCATCTGCATTGGACCCTGCAACGGCACGTCTGTGCCATAGACGATATGGTCCGCGCCACAGATTGACAGCATCTTCTCCATTACACCAGGATATACGTACATAAGATAGTGTGCGGTATCGATGAACACATTGTCAAGATTCATGTCCATGACCGCTTCCAGGCTGTCCATGTTGGGGAAATATGGGTAATTTCCATTCTGGTATGTGCCTGCCATGTGAGCTAGAATGAACTTGGTGCCTGGATGGTTCTTTGCTATGGAGGCAACGACCAGCGGGTCTGAAAAGCCTGTGCCAGGCATGCACGAAACGTGGAAAAGCATCATTGGTGTCTTGTCCGCCACTTCTTCCACAAAACGGCGGTTTGACTTGGTTGCCAGCACATATCCATTGTAGTCGGGGTGAATTTTCACGCCCTTGAATTTGCTGTTGCTTTGCAGCAGTGACAAATCCTTCACAGAATCAGGGAAGGTGGGGCTGACCACAACATAGCCCAGGAAGCGCTCGCTTTCCTTCAATGCCGCATCAAGTTCCATGTTTCCCTCATGGACATCATACATGATTGCCCTTGAGGAAGAGAGGCAGACAATGTCCGTGCCAGCCTGAACGCAGTATTCCTCCAGGCGCTTTGCATCCGCCTGCCAGAAAGTGGAAAAGTTGATATTGCCTAAATGACCGTGTACATCAATGACCATGATTCAAACTCCTTCCGTTATTCATTTTTTATTATCCACAGATTGACGCAGATTAACACAGAAATCTGCGTCAATCTGTGGATAAATACAATGCGTTATTCAATAATGTTGATCTGGCGACCGTAGCTGGAGAGTTCCTCGGCTGGGCCATTGGCGCGCACAATCAGGCCGTCCTCCCAGCGGAAGCCCATGTTGTTGCGGTGCAGGAACACGTCGCCCATGAATGTCATGTTTTCCTCCAGGATGTAGTCGGATGAGGTTTCCAGGAATGGGTATTCGCATTCCATCTGGCCGCAGCCATGTGAAGGACCGTACAGAAATGCGTCGCCATAGCCCTTGTCGGTGATGTATCCATGCACCTTCTTTGCCACATCGGCAGCAGGGACGCCCGCCCTCATGCTGTCAAATGTCATGTTCAGAGCATCCAGTCCTACCTGCATGAAGCGGCGTATTTCATCGGGGCATTTGCCCAGGACCACTGGACGACCGATGCTGGAGCTGTATCCTTCCACCTTGGCACCAATGCTGAAATGTATGATTTCACCAGTGCCAACCTTGCGCAGGGTTGGGCGGCTTATTGCCTGGTCTGAATTTGGACCCGAGCAGCACCATACTGGATAGCCAGTGGCCTCCGCGCCACCTGAAAGCATGGCCTCGGTCGCAATGCCGCAGAGTTCTGCTTCAGTCATGCCAGGCTTTATATTCTCCAGGATTGCCTTGAATCCAAGTTCGGATATTTTTGCGGACTTGCGCAGGCATTCCAGTTCCAATGGAGATTTCTTCATATAGATTGCATGCAGCATGGTATCGGCATTTACAATGTGCTCCATGCCACCCAGCGCCTCTGACACATTCATCATTATGGTATATGGGAACATGTGGAAGCCTGCAATGCCCAGTTTCTTCACGCCGAAACTGGAGAGAATCTTCTTCCAGTCAGGGTGTGTGGAGCCTGGATAGTCAGGCTGGGACGATTCACGGAAGTCCATGGTCTGGATTATCTTGGCAATCTTCGAGCGTGAAGTGGCGAAAGTCAGGCTTTCAGGACCAATCACCAATGCAGCCTCGCCGCTACGTGGAATAAGGACGCCTGCAGTCTCAAAACTGGGCCAGTAATCGGAAAAATAGCGGACGCCCGCCGGCTCCGACTCCGTTGAAAACACCAGCACCGCATCCAGATCCGTCTTTGCCAATGCGGCCTGAACTTTTGCAACGCGTGAAACAAATTCCGCCTGTGTCAATATGGACATACTTCTCTCCTTCTTTTACATGTAAATTGATTGAACAATTGCTAAATTGTGCCTAATGTACCCTGTTTCCCAGCTCTTTCAACGCAGAAAGGCAGCCTTTTAATTTAACGCAGAGGCGCAAAGGCGCAGAGACGCAAAGTTTTAAAGAACTTCTATGTTGAAATCAATTTGCGGCAAGCATGCCTTGTTTCAACTGGGATGGATCCTTGCCCAGTGCCTGGACTAATGCCATAGCGAATTCAAGTGAGGCCCCTGGGCCGCAACCAGTGATTATCCTGCCGCTGACACACACTCTCTTGCCTGTATATGCACCGCCTATCTGCTTTTCAAAGCCAGGATAACACGTGTATTCCGCGCTGTCAAGCAGGCCTGCGGCTGCCAATGCAATAGGTGCGGCGCAAATTGCCGATACAATGCCGCCATTGGCATATACGTTCTTTGCAAATGCAAGCACTCTTTCGTCTGCAGCCAGATTTGTTGCGCCTGGCAGTCCACCAGGAAATACCGACATGCAGAAATCGCTGGCATTAATCTCGTCAACAAAGGCATCCGCCACGTAGCGGACGCCATGGGCACCCTGCACATCCTGCATGTCACCAATGGCTA
>JAFSTJ010000110.1 GCA_017450525.1 Victivallales bacterium
TATCAACCAAGACGCTGCCAGTCGCCTTTTTGGGAAACTGGTCTAAAGTCGAGACATTTATAACCCTTGCATAATCCCTTGCGCTCTTGGAGGCCAGCCACCAGCCCTGCGGGAAGAAGAAGCGAATAGACTTGTAATTAATCCAATAATTCCAGTCTGCCAAATAATCCCCGATATCACTCTGCTCCTTCTTCTGTGAATGTTCTCCCACCACAAATTGAAACACATCCAATGCACATATCGCCTCCGAGTAGAGAATAATCTTCTCCCGCTGCACAAGGCGTTCTTCCAATTGCAGCAGATGCTTGGCCTGTTCCGCCAACCATTCGTCCGTGGGAAGTCCCGATGCAAGCAGCTTGACAATCATTTCGTTTCGAACCAAACAGACTGCACCCCAAAGCAAATATCCTATAACATTACATTCTCTGCCGAGAAAATCGCACAGCATGTCAAGATGCGCGACTGCCTCTGCCGCCGTCTTGAAATCGCCTGAATCAATGGCATACTGGCAACGACGGTGCACAATGCGCGCCAAGGCGCGGCATTGGGAAAGTTCGGGCAATGACATTCCAGCAAGCCATTTGACCGAATAGTCCCTTTCGCCTGGAGGCATGGGCGAGACAAAGTGCTCCTGAAGACCCGACGCCTTCAGACTGCTCATAAAACCATCCCTGCGCTTCTCATATAGTTCCTTGGGAAGTTCGGCATCCAGATGAGTCTCAAAGGCGTAATATTCATTTCCAACAGTTTTCTCATATTCATTATAATAACGCTTAATGGCCGCATCCAGACTTTCCCAGTAGGCGGCGTCAGGCGTCCGCCCGTCATAATGGACACGTCCAAGTTCAAGGCCTGTCATCGGATGGCCGAAATGGGTCTCCAATTCCTTTACGGCATTGTGGTATTGGGAATTGCACACAAGAGCAAAGCATAATGTGACGACATAAGCTCCCGACATGACGGCCCATTGAACGCGTATGCCGCGGCTACAGAGACGGCGCATTGTGCAGCCAGACACTTTCGCCAGTATGCTCCAGGACAGGAGATAGGCTATTGCCAAAAGCAGAAAGCCCACAAGCGTGAACCAGAAACAGCCTTTGCCAAAAAGGCCAAAGCTGCGCCAGAACGGAACCACATACGGCACATATTGGCCAAACCAGTCGGGTACGCGGTTAAACTCGTGGCCCACCCTATCCTCTAATGGATTCGCCAGGAAAAGGAGGGTGGAAAACACCAGAAACGCACCTGTCCAGGCAAGCAGACTGGCCAGCAGTTTCGCGGGATTGACAATGGGACGGAAAACGTATGCCACACCTAAGACCAGCAGGCATAACGCCGTACAAATCGGAAGCCAAATCGCCGCCTGGTTGCTTAGATGACAGAAATCATTTAGAGGAATCAGGGCAATTGCCATGCAGGTGCAAAGAGGCGTCAGCACCACAAGCGCTGCAAGCATCTTCAGCAGACGCGTCCAGAAGCGCGGCGTTCGCCTCGCCATATTCACCAATGCCCTGGATAATAACAGCAATGCATAAATGCCACCCAACGCAATCAAGCCAGCAAAGGCATAGAATACAGCTAGGAAAGTGAAGAGTCGGCAATATGCCACAAGGCAAGCGCAGAAGATGGAAAAGCCGCCCCAAATCGTCAGCAGCAACAGCGTCAGCCCGAAGAAGGCCCCCTGCGTGGGGGCGTCCCAGAAGAAGAGTTTGCGGAGAAGGTGCTTCATATTATCAAGTTTGATTGTCAAAACTCATCATTCAAAAACTGGTATAGTTAACTGCACTCTATCATTACCATCATAAACAACATAAATATACAATGGCTTAAAAAATCGATATGCATATTTTTTAGCGTAATAGTTGTGTTCTATGGAAACAAGATGCTCCACTGACCACCCCTCATTTTCGATTTGAACGATGGAAACATCAGATTCGCAAAAAGACCCATTCAATAATTGCCTGACATCAAGAATTGACATTTTTTTATGAATGCGCTAATAATCTTGATTTAACTTTTTTTGAATGGTATGGCCTGCACAGAAAACACTGACCATCAGCACAATCGCAATCGCAATAGTTATTGATAATGTCTTCTTCAACTTTTGCATAACCATTCCTTAATGTGGCTGTGTTATTTCTGCAATTAATCTACACACCCTTCAGTGTTTCAATCGCGTAGAGCGGGATTGGCTCAACTGGCGAATGTTTTCTCTTCTTTGCCATTACCAGAGTTTTCCTGCTTGGGCCTTTTTCGCCAGATATGCCGTGCAATCATCCAGCCACCGACTCCAAATGCCAGAAGGCAAAGGACAATTCCAATGCCCTTGCAGAGATATGCCCGCGCCATTATCATCCCGCAAGGATTATATCGTGCGACTATCGGCAACTCCGCATGGACCACTTCACCAAACGGCTTCTTGACTTTCACATCAAGAATATAGTCCTTGTGGGGGATATGTGGCGATAAACGCCAAAGATAGGCCAATGGCAAGTCCGTCGAGGCTTTGTCCTCCAGCAAGACATCCTTGCACGGCGTTTCATTGTCGCCTTCCGCGACTACAGCATCTCCATCAAGCAAGGAAAATACCATAAAACTGGCATCCGTAAAGGCAGGCATTTGCCCAATAACGGCACTCTTGCTAATACATAGCACACAACCATGCAAACCATCAAACGAGTGATGAAATGGAACTTGAATATGATTCTCCTTCGTCGCATCCAGCCTGAACTTGCAAGGCGTGTCATGCATTTCATTAAGATATTGTTTTCTTAGAGTCGCCCCTGTACGCAAAGCAATGAGTCCATAGTAGGCGCTTGCAATCACAACCGCCCACAATACGAGTCTGAAGATTGTCTTTATGAGCCTATGCATACGAATACCGCCGAACGCACTGAGTTTTTCAAACTTTGGATCATTCGCCCAGGATGCCTCTTGGCGTTTGCAAGATAACAAATCTCCGCAA
>JAFSTJ010000111.1 GCA_017450525.1 Victivallales bacterium
CAAGGAGATCAAGTCCAATCCCGAATGCAAGATGGCTTGGGATGACAAGGGCATTTACGTGGCCTTCACTGGTCATGGTGGCGTGGCTGCCAAGAAGGGTGACCTGTGGGTTGAGAGCGACAATGTGGAGTTCTTCCTGGCGCCTGGTGTGAAAAAGGAGATGTACTATCAGATCGCGGTGTCTGCCGCCAATGACATACACCAGGCAAAGAAGGTGGAGAAGCCAGTTCCAGGTCCCAGGGATGACAATTGGCGCTGCACTGGACTGCTGAGGGAAGTCAGCATCGAGGGGGATGTATGGCATCTTGAGATGTTCATTCCATACGAGGGCCTGTTTGAGTGCAAAGCACCGAAGCCATACACTGTATGGGACTGCAACTTTGTCAGCAACAAGTGCATTGCAAAGAGAGAAAAGGAATACTCCAGCTTCTCGCTCACAATGGGCGGCAACCATAATATGAATATGTGGGGCAAGATACGCTTCCTGGGATTTGGAGACTGATAACATGAAAAAACTGGCATTGATTTTGTTGACGGCGCTGGTCTGCTTTGCAGAGCCAGTGGTGGAAAAGGTGAACAAGACCTATCATCGCTCGGACAAGACATACGGCAAGGCGCTTTACTATTCCATCAGTAATGACGCAGCTTCCTATTTGGTTTACCTGCAATGGGTTAAGGTAACGGCCACGGAGGTGCCTAAGGTGCTGATTGGTTTGCCCGAACCTTGGTTCTCCAGCGGCTTTCTACGCAGGGGATACAGCAGTATTACCGTAAACGGCATCAGTAGCAACGTGCTGGAGCCAAAGAGCGTGGAGCCGTTCTCGGAGAACGGCAAGGCGGGCATTGAGATGCTGTACAACTTCAATGGATGCCGCCTGTTCCAGCGCATTTACATGGTGGATGGCAAGCCCTTGCTCCACACGCAGTGGCGCAAGGATCCAAGTTGCCAGGAACCCATTCAGTCGGCGGAACTGCTAATCAGCGCATGGCCTTCCATGATTATCCAGAAGCATGACTACAAGCGTGCCATGCAAACCAAGACCCGTCTGATTGACACGCCGGCAAAGGGCACCAAGTGGACCGACTTGAAGGCGGATGACAAATACTGGATTCTGTTCGACAAGGAACTGGAGCCATCCAAGAAAAAGGGCGCGGAGGGACCATGCTACCTGACTGCGGACTGGTCTGGCATCAAGGCGGCCAAAGTCTGGTATGGCCATGTCTATAGCATTCAGTTCCGCTTCACGCTGGATGTAACCAAAGATACCTGGACTTTTGGAACGGCAGAATTCCACAAGTCCTCCGACAACGCACCTTTCATAGAAAGAGTCAAGAACGAAGAAGACAAGTTTAGTTTGTAATAATGTGGGCGCCAATGTATATGTGGGCGCCAAAGTGGCGCCCACTCAGGTTGAACAAGTGACAGGGCAAAGCTCTAGACGTCCTGCACGGGTTGGCCAACCTGTGCTTTATCCAACAGGCAAAAACGAACAAGTTGGCCAACTTGAGTGAGCGCCGCTTCGGCGCTCACATAATCCCGCCACTTTGGCGCCCACATAAAAAAGGAGGTAATTTCAAATGAGCAAGATTCCGATTAGTTATATCATAGACGATGGCGGCGTGGTTTGCACGGCACATTACCACAAGCCGAACGAGGACCATCCTTTCAAGCCATCGATTGTGTTTCCGAAGCATTTTGCGCAGGTATGCCAGAAGCATGGCGTTCGCGGCAAGTATTCGATTGTACCGATGCCGTGCTGCATAGGCCGTTTGGATAAGGGTTTGGTTGGCTTTACCGATGATGAATTGAAGCGTCGTCTGGAGGTTCTGCGCAATGAAATCGCGCCCATGTTCTCCATTACACCAGAGATACTGACCCATTTCCGCGCATACGATTTGCGCAACGGGAACTTCCTGCATGTGCTGGAAGATGTGTATTTCAGAAATTTGGATGCTGAGACAATGACCAAATACATCAGCCTGGCGCTGGAGATACTGGTCAACGCGGGGTTCAAGCCCAGCGGTGTCACGTCGCCTTGGTACTGCGGTATCAACAACGAGGACAACTACTCCAGGGCCATAGGGCAGGCATTTGTCAGGACCTTGGGGAAGAAGGAGTGCTTCTACTTTCTGCACAGCCGCGATACTTTGGAAGAGCCGAAGGTGATGCAGGACAGCGAGGAGACGGGGCGAGTTGTCAGCATTCCCGCTTTGACGGACGACATCTTCTGGGTAACGCAGAATCCGACACCCAGGCGCGAGGCGCGGGCACTGATGGAAATGGGTATTGACCAGATGCTCAGCGAGGACGGCAAATCGGGTGCCATCGTGGAACTGCTGGAAAAGGGCAAGCCCATAACACTGATTACGCATTGGCAGTCGCTGTATTCGGACGGCTCAATGATGGGTTTGGAAGGCTTTGAAAAACTTGTGGCAAGAATCAACAGCCTGCTGTCTGACAAGGTGGAATGGCAGACTTTCGCCCAGATTGCGGGGATACAGGAGTAGAATAGGAGACAAATATGGCGAATTACGGCAAAGGCGACAGCAAGTGGTTCACACATGACCGCTTCGGCATGTTCATTCACTGGGGCTTGTATTCCATGCTTGCCAAACATGAGTGGATACGCTCATTTGACCATATAGACAACGAGTCGTACCAGATATACTTCGACTTGTTTGAGCCTGACATGTTCAATCCACGGGAGTGGGCCAGGAAGGCGCGGGAAGCGGGCATGAAGTATTTTGTCATTACCACTAAGCACCATGAGGGCTTTTGTATGTGGGACACAAAATACACTGACTTCAAGATTACCAATACGCCTTATGGCAAGGACATTTTGAGGGAAATCGTGGATGCGTTCCGTGCAGAGGGGCTTCATGTGGGCTTCTATTATTCGCTGCTGGACTGGCATCACCCAGACTTCAAGATTGACAGATACCATCCCCTCAAGGTCAGGGATGACTGGGAGGAGTTGAACAAGAAGCGTAACCAGAAGAGATATGCCAAATATATGCGTGACCAGGTGACCGAGTTGCTGACGCAATATGGTAAGATTGACATCATCTGGTTCGACTTCTCATATCCGAGGATGTTGCCTTCTGGTCCAGGAAAGAACTGCGATGACTGGGAATCCGAGAAGCTGATCAAACTGGTGCGCAAGTTGCAACCGAACATATTGGTTAACAACAGGCTGAATCTGCCTGGTTCGGGTGACATTGAAACACCTGAGCAGTACACGCCGCTGTTTGACAAGGTGGACGAGAAAGGCAAGCATGTGACGTGGGAAGGGTGCCAGACATTCTCTGGCTCATGGGGATATTCCAGAGACGAGCAGACATGGAAGACACCCAAGCAGTGCATCGACATGCTGATCAACCACGTGTCCCGCAATGGAAACCTGTTGATGAACGTGGGACCCACTAGCCGCGGCTATCTGGACTACAGGGCGATAAACTGCCTGGATGCCTTTGCCGAATGGATGAAATATCATGGCAAGGCGATTTACGGCTGCGGCATGGCTCCAGCGGAATATCCCGAACCCAGGGATGGCCGCTATACCTACAATGCTGAGACAAACAGGCTGTACCTGCACATAATGAACTGGCCCTTCAAGGCCATATTCCTGCCAGGCTTGGATGGCAAGCTGCGCTATGCCCAGCTGTTGAACGACGGCAGCGAAATCAAGTGGCGCAACGCCAGTTCCGATGAACTCAATGCCGACAACATGCTTGAAAGCACACTTAAGAACGGCGTGTGGTTGACGCTGCCTGTCGTCAAGCCAAATGTGGAGGTTCCCGTAGTTGAGTTGATACTTAAGTAATATTTATCCACAGATTGACGCAGATTAAAACAAGAAAAAGAATCTGTGTAATCTGCGTCAATCTGTGGATAGAAAGAAAGTAATTGGAGATTTGAAATGGTATCGTCGGAGAAGATTTTAGCGGCTGCGGAAAAGACAGCCAAGTGGTTTTTAGTTAATCAGCCCCAGAGCAGGTTGAATGCCAATAGAGGGCGTTTTCTGACGCAGCATGACGCGGCGCTGGCGGATCCCGAGGAGTTGCCGTATTCCACCAGTTGGGACACGGGCTGCTCGTTGTGCGGTCTGCTGGCATTGTGGAAACGCACTGGCAAGAAGGAATATCTTGAGGCGGCGGAGAAGGGTGGCCACTACATTATGAGTCTGCAAGTGCTTGATTCCCGCGAGAAGCAGTTTTTCGGCGCGTTCAGGGAAGTCACGCCCCAGTCCATGGAATTCTGCCCCAGGGACGCCACTAGCGCGGCGTGGGCATTGATTTACCTGGCAGAGGCGACAGGTGACAAGGAATACCTGTACCGCGCCCGCATATTTGGCGACTGGATGTTGGAATATGGCATGTTCGAGGGATGGCCACGTTGGGCGGTACTGATGGATGGCCAGGACCACTTCTACGCGAAAGGCTCGTTCCAGTCAGGTGTGGCGGCGTTCTTCCACGACTTGTTCATGGCAACCCGTGAATTGCGCTACATCGAGCGCGGAATGCGCCCCATTGCGCAGCAGTACAGGGATGAATTCTTCCATGAGGACGATAGCGTGGTGCTGGGCAAGGAAATCTTTACCAACCAGCAGCGCGAATACCAGATTGCGGGCAAGGACAAGTCCATTGAATTTGAGATGCACTACTTTAACGACGACTTCGGCAACATCTCTCTTATGAGGGCTGCGGAATTGTTCGGTGAGGAAAGTTACAGGGAACGTGCGTACAAGTGGGCAAAGTTCCTCATGGCGCACCAGGACAAGGACGGAAACTTCGCAAAGGGCACCATTCCTTCCGCAGTGCCGCAGGCGCTGATTTACTACCACGACTTGGGCGAATACTACCAGGACAAGGAAATGCTGGCCGCCAGGGACTTCACTTTGCAGAAACTGCTGGATATGCAGTTTGATGCGCCAGATGACAAGCGCCTGGATGGTGCATTCCCACACGAGGCACTGGGACGCAAGGGACATTCGGACAAGTTCTGCGGCCTGCGCTGCACCATGTACGCGCTGAATGCGCTGCTGCATGTGGAATCCGACATACCAGAGGTTTGGCTGGGCCGTGCCAACAAGAAGTTCGAAGACCCGCTCTGGACTATCTCCCAGAAACCATACGTATTCAAGTGGTAATCCCACATACAACGCAGTACGGTTGGCGGGGGTAGCCAGCGCGTCTCGCGCTGGAGAACCACTACACA
>JAFSTJ010000112.1 GCA_017450525.1 Victivallales bacterium
GAAGAGCAAAAGCCGCGCCACCACCGTCAAGACGCGGGTGCTGGCAGGCAACCAACAGGTGGTGCGCATTGATAGGGAGGAGACTGACGATGTGTCCAGAGGCGAAAGGCACAATATGCTGAAGACGCTGGAGACGGTTCTGAAATCGGGCAAAATCCATGCCGTGATATTGGAGGATTACGCCAAGGGGCTTTTCAGCAAGTCATTCATGGGAGCTGTGGTGGAGCTGTGCAAAAAATACAAGGTGATGAGCGCCTTGGATCCTCATCCACACAATCCATACAACATAAAGGGGCTGACCTTTATGACGCCCAACAGAAACGAGGCATTCGCGCTGGCGGGAGTCAAGTATGTTTCAGGTTGCGGAAATCCACTGCAGGATGCGCCACTTTTGAATGTGGCAAGCCGTCTCATGCGCAAATGGCAACCCAAATACCTGCTTATAACACTTGGTGCCGAGGGAATGGCGCTCTTCAGCAATGACAAGAGCAAGCCTTTGCACATTCCCACCCAGGCGCGACAGGTATTCGACGTATCAGGCGCAGGGGACACGGTCATGGCCACAATGATGCTGGCGCTAATGTCAGGCGCAAGCACTGACATGGCAGCGCAAATCGCCAACCAGGCGGCAGGCATCGTTGTGGGGCGCGTAGGCACTTCTGCCATTGAGATAGAAGTACTGAAAGAGACAATTAACAAGGGGCTATAGCCCAGGCTTTGATGAATAGGATTTTTGATGTAATAGTAGTTGGCGGTGGCCATGCGGGGTGCGAGGCGGCGCTTGCCGCCGCGCGCATAGGGGCGGAAACGCTTCTGCTGGCAATCAACAACGACCATATAGCCCAGATGTCCTGCAATCCTGCTATCGGAGGCATTGCCAAGGGGCAGCTTGTCAAGGAAATCGATGCGCTGGGCGGTGAAATGGGCTGCAATACGGATGCGGCTGCAATACAATATCGCATGCTGAACGCCTCAAAGGGAGCAGCCGCACTTTCCCCACGTGCGCAATGTGACAAGATGCTGTACCAACGCAGGATGAAACTGGTGCTGGAGCGTTGCCCGAATCTGGTGGTGCACCAGGCGGAAACCACCTCCTTCGTAGTGGAGAACGGGACTGTCATCGGCGTGAAGACCATGTTCGGAGACATCTGGAGAGGCAGGGCATTCGTAATCTGCACTGGCACATTCCTGAAGGGAGTGCTGCACTATGGACTGAACAGTTTTCCAGGCGGGCGCGCTGGCGACCCACCCTCCAATTCGCTGTCCACTTCGCTGGCAGAAGATTTGCATCTGGAACTGGAGCGCCTCAAGACGGGAACACCAGTGAGAGTGCTTGCGAAGTCCATCGACTTTTCGTCCATGGAATTGCAGCCGCCAGAGACAAACTGGCATTTCTCTTACAGGGAGCCTGACAAAGATTTACCCGTGTTCGGAACCCTGCAACTGGAGCAAAGGCCATGTTACCTGACCTATTCCAATGAAAAGACAGCGCAACTCGCAAGGGACAACCTGTCCCGCTCCCCCATGTATTCAGGCAAGATACATGGCACAGGCGCCAGGTACTGCCCCTCCTTCGAGGACAAGGTAGTGCGCTTTCCAGAACGCGAGCGGCATCACATATATCTGGAGCCAGAGGGAAATACCACAGACGAATACTATCTCAACGGCATTTCCACAAGCCTGCCCACCGATGTTCAGATACAAATGGTACGCTCACTGCCTGGATTGGAGAAGGCATTGATCAGCCGCTATGCATACGCCATAGAGTACGATTTCGTGCATCCGCACCAGTTGTCGGCGGGCCTTGCCTTGCAGAAGTGGCCCAATGTGTTCCTGGCGGGGCAGATCAACGGCACCAGCGGCTACGAAGAAGCGGCTGGTCAGGGGCTGATGGCTGGCATGAACGCAGCAAGGTACGTCGCTGGCAAGGAGGCCATCACGCTGAACCGAGACGACGCATACATCGGCGTGATGATAGACGACCTTCTGACTAAGGACATAGTGGAGCCATACAGGCTGTTCACCAGCAGGGCTGAATACCGCCTCTCCTTGAGGCAGGACAATGCGGACAGGCGCCTCACTCGCATCGGATACGAGGCAGGCCTGGCCACCGCAGCGGAGATGGCACGAGTGAACAAACTGGAGCAGGACATAGAGGATGCGCGTCACCAGTTGCAGGAAATCCGCCTTCAAGGCAAATCCGTGCTGGAGCTAATGCAGCGACCTGACTTTGACTATGCCAGCACGCCAAATCTGCCGACCTTGCAAACGCGTGTATTGGAGCAACTCCAGATAGAGGCAAGGTACGGCGGATACATCGCCCACCAGGCACGGGAGGCGCAGTCCCTGCATAAAATGGACGATGTGAAGATTCCTGGGGACTTCAACTATAGGATGCCTGGCATCAGCAACGAAGCGCTTGCCAAGCTGGAGAAGCGCAGGCCCGCCACGCTGGGCATCGCCTCCAGAATCGATGGTGTCACACCCGCTGAAATCGGGGTACTGCAAATCGCGCTCAAACACAGGAAATAACAAGCATTTATGGAAGTTAAAATTGTAAAGACAGAGGTGCCAGAGTGGCACAGGCCCAGTTGGGACGAATACTTTTTGAAACTGGCAATGCTTGCCTCCGAGCGGGCCACCTGCCCCAGAATGCACTGTGGCTGCGTACTGGTACTGGACAGGAACATCCTTGCCACTGGCTACAATGGCTCACTGCCTGGTCTTCCACATTGCTATGACGAGGGCTGCCTCATGGTGAACGACCACTGTGTCAGGACGAACCATGCGGAGATAAACGCCATCTGCCAGGCATCGCGCCAGGGCATTTCCCTGGAAGGCGCGACTGCATACGTGACCAACATGCCATGTACGAACTGTGCCAAGGCGCTGGTGGGTGCAGGAATCAAGAAAGTGGTGGTTTTCACAAACTACCACGATACATTGGCTGAAATGTTCTTCAAAGAGGCAGGCGTCGAGCTATTGAGGCTGCCAATGCCAGAACGTGAAATACACTATGATGTGAAAAGTTTCACATCAGCGATACCCTGGGAAAAGGAGCAATAAATGGACATGCAACGACTTGCAAATACTGTGGAACGCCTCCAGGAACTGGAAATAACGGCACAGGAACTGCGCATCATGGCGCCGCTTCTCAATCCAGCAAACCTGCCGATTGTGGAAAAGAGCATTGCTGAAATGCTGGAATCACTGCCCCAGGAACTGCGTGCACGATATGAAAAACTGCGCAAGGACGGCCTGGCATGCAACAGGGCAATCAATGGGACTTGCCAAAACTGCCGCATGACATTGACGCAACCGCTGCTAAGCCGCATGAAAAACAACGAGACAGAGTGGATCTGCCCGAATTGCGGGCACTTCATCACGCTAGTCGAGCAACCCAAAATGTGAGGTAATTTCAAAACTATCACGCCAAGCCGCTGGCTATCGAAGCCGCAAACTATCGAAGCCGCTGGCTATCGAAGCCGCTGGCTATCGAAGCCGCTGGCTATCGAAGCCGCAAACTATCGAAGCCGCTGGCTATCGAAGCCGCTGGCTTTAGCCAGCGGAAAAGGCTTGCATTTCCAATAGTTTTGCAATTACCTCATAATGATAGCAACCTGATTTTGCCCCGAAAATCGGGGCAAATAATACAAAGGAGGGAAAATATGGACATTAAAAGACTTCTTCAAGAAAAACAAATCTTATGCAAGGTCAAGGCCGACACTGACAGGGACAGCCTCCTGGACATGATGGCAGAGACACTGGCGCAAGGCAACGTGCTGGCCGACAAGGATGCATACCTTAAGGCGGTAATGAAACGCGAGGCGGACATGTCCACCCAGACCAATGGTGGCATTGCACTGCCACACGCCTGCAACAGCAGCGTAAAAAAACTTGGCATAAGCATTGCCACAATTGCAGATGAAGGAGTTGACTTCTCTGACGATGCGGACTGCAAATGCAAACTGCTATTCATGATTGCAATTCCAGCCGATACGCCTGCGGCGCATATTCCCCTTTATGCGTTCCTGGCAGACTTCCTAACCAACAGCGGAAAACTGGACGAGGTGCTTAATGCAGATTCGCCAGATGAGATTATCGCCATGCTTACCCAATGGCAAGAAAAAACCAAACAATAGGAGAAAACAATGAAATCCTGTGAAGACTTCTACATCCTTGGTTGCGATGACGGAGAGGAAGGCGGCATCTACCGTTGCAGCTTTTCGGAAAAGAAAGGATTCTCCATTTTGGGCTTCACGCCTTTGAAGGGCGCAAGTTATGCCTGCTTCTCTCCAGATGGTAAATATTTCTATTCCACTTGCAGAATTGACGGCGAAGGCGGCGTGGCGGCTTTCAAGGTGCAGAAAAACGGCGACTTGAAGTTCCTGAACATGAAGGAAACCCACGGGCGCTCCGCATGCCATGTGGAAGTCACTCCAGACGGAAATGTTATTTTCGTCGCCAACTATGTCACTGGCAATTTCAAGGCATTCAAATTGCGGAAGGACGGAGGCATTGGAAGAGATTATTATGAAATTGAGCACGAGGGAGACGGTCCCAACAAGGAACGCCAGGCAAGTGCGCACGTTCACATGTGCAAATTGTCACCAGACAAGAAATACCTTGCAGTCATGGATTTGGGATGCGATGCGCTTTTCACATACTCAATGGATGAAAAATGGAAATATGAGGACATTTCCGTTTCCTTTATCATTCCAGAAGGCTCAGGCCCTAGGCATATCGTGTTCAAAGATGACAAGACGGCATATTTGGTAAACGAACTGCTCAACACCGTCATGCTGCTGAAGTTTGACACAGGTAATTTTGAAATAAAGCAGACGCTTTCCACCATACCAGACGATTTCACAGCATTCACCAAAGCGGCGGCAATCCGCCTCTCCCCAGATGGGAAATATGTCTATGCCTCCAACAGAGGACACGAATCCATTGCAATATTCAAGATTGGCAGGGGCGGCAAACTCACGCGTACCGCAATCATCTCCAGCAAGGGCGTCAGCCCCAGGGACTTTGAGTTCCTGAAAGACAAGAAACACCTGGTGATGACCAACGAGAATACGGACAACGCAATCATCTACGAGTGGAACGCCAAGGACGGCAGTATTGCCCCCACCAAGTGGGAACTGCGCATTAAACACCCACTGAACGTGGTTCTGCAACCTTAATATTGACGATAACATAACGGCGGACAGGTGCTCTATGAATGAACGAATCGCAAATTTGGTCAAGGCGGCACGAAATGGCGAGATTTTTCCTGAATGCCGTAAAATCGAATACGATGACTTCGACCTGAAGTTGGCAGACCCGCTGCGCATTGCCAAACGGCTTTCCGAATACATGGAGGCGCAGCCATGCTATTTCACCGAGGACAATGAACTGCTGGGAATGATTCATTTCGATGGATCCGTGGAGGCAGAACTATTTCCGCGCACAGGACATAGTTTCTTCAAGGAGACAATGCATAGATTCTACTGCTCGGCAGAAGAAAACCTCTGCTCATTCGAATGGCAGCACTCCAATGCAGATTTCGGCAAGGTCATCCGTCTTGGGCTGGAGGGCTTCCGTCGCGAGATCATAGAGGCACGTGGAAAATACCTTGGTGACCTACAGCATCTGACATTTCTGGCTGGTCTAGAGGCAATGATTAGCGGCATAATTCGCCGTGCGCAGCAATATGCCGTGGAATGCAGAAAACAGGCTTTCTCATGTAAAAATCCAGCCAGAAAAGCCACCTTGCTGCGCATGGCAGCCAACTGCGCACAGGTGCCTGAACATCCTGCGAGAAACTTCGAGGAAGCAGTGCAATGCCTGTATTTCTGTTTCTGCTTCCAGCCTGACAGCATAGGCCGCCCTGACCAATATCTTTACCCATTGTATCAGCAGGATATTGCCAACGGCACCCTGACAAAAGAGCATGCCAGGGAATTGTTGCAGGAATTGTTTGTCATGATACATGGCTGGACCCACTTCGGCACTAGCAATGCCGACAAAGGTGCCGAATCCCATTTTGCCATCGGCGGCTACACTATTGACCACCGATGCGCATGGAACGAACTCTCCGAACTGATACTGGACGCTCTTATGGAGGTGGATTTAATACGCCCCCAGGTTTCACTGCGCTGGAACAAACTTACGCCCAAAGCGGTGCTACGCAAAGTACTGGACTGCGAGAGGAAGGACAAGAACAAGCGCATCGCATTGGTCAATGACGAACCGCGCATCAACGCCATGCTGAAGAATGGCGTTCCATGGGAAACTGCATACGATTATATAATGGTGGGATGCAACGAGCCTGCTTTCCAAGGCGGTATATCTCTGGGCGGCAACACCAGCAACATTGTCCGCTCCCTGGTGAACACACTGAACAAACGCCGTGAAGAGGTGCTTGAATGCCAGGACTTCGATGCATTCTATGCTATTTATGAAGAGGAACTCCACCATGATCTTGAAACCATCCTGAATTACTCCAACAGGTTCAATATGCTGCGTTCGCGAGACTGCAACATATTGTCCTCGCTTTTCATGGAGGGCTGCATTGAACGCGCCACAAGTATCACACAAGGTGGTGCAGTCCGTGCCAAGTGGTGCGCCAACTTCATGGGTTCCACAAACTTGATTGATTCGCTCTGCATCATACGCCAATTCGTCTATGAGGAAAAACGCTGCACAATGGCGGAGTTGCTGTCTGCACTTGATGCTGACTGGGAAGGGCACGAGCCATTGCGCACCGCAATTCTTAAGCAGGGACACTTCTTCGGCAACAATGATGACTTTTCCAACAGCATCGCCAGGCGATTCTACACGTCTGTCTACCGCTTTGCAAAGGGCAGGACGGATATTTTCGGACATTATCTCTGCTTTGGCAATCTGACAGGCTACCGCACGCATTTCTCACAGTTTGGAGCCATGACTCAGGCGACGCCAGACGGGCGAGTAGCAGGCAGCGCGCTACTTTTCGGATCGGGACAGTCCAACGGCAAGGATCGCGATGGGATAACCTCGCTTCTGCTTTCAGTAGCACACATGGACCCGACGGGCGTCATGTGCGGAAACTCCATCATGAATCTTTCAGTGGATGAAAGCACAGTCCAGAACGAGGAAAGTTTTGAAAAAATGGTTGCGCTGGTGGAAATATATTTCAAAGAAGGCGGCCTGCATCTCCAGCTCAACCATGTCTCCGCCGAGGAGTTAATTGCAGCCAAAAAGGAACCTGACAAATACAAGAGCGTGCGGGTACGTGTGTCAGGCTTTTCCGCCACATTCGTACGTTTGGAGGAAAGCATCCAGGACAATGTCATCGCCAGGACAGTCAATCCTGTGTAGATATGCCTCATTTTAAATGGAAGACCTGATTTTTGACATTGAGAAATTCGCAGTCCATGACGGGCCTGGCATAAGGACTGTTGTTTTTATGAAGGGATGCCCGCTACATTGCATTTGGTGTCATAATCCTGAATCTCAGTCATTCAACCAGGAACTGCTCTATGATGCACGAAAATGCATGTCCTGCGGCAACTGTGTCCAGATATGCCCCCAGAAGTGCCACAGCATTTTTGATGGCAGGCATATTTTTGACAGGGCGCAATGCATTGCCTGTGGCAAATGTGCATCAAACTGCCCAGGAGAGGCACTTGAGGCGGTCGGCAGCCCAATGAACGTCAAGGACGTAATGGACAGTGTACTTACAGACAAGGTATTCTATGACAATTCCAACGGCGGCGTCACCTTGTCAGGCGGTGAGCCTTTGGCACATTTTGAATTCACCAAGGCAATCTTGGAGGCGGCAAAGAATGCTGGCATTCACACTTGTATAGAGACTTGCGGATACGCCGCCCAAGAAAAAGTTCGTGCATTGCTTCCCTGCGTGGATTTGTGGCTCTGGGATGTCAAGTCCACGCCTGATGCACACAAGCAACTGACTGGAGTTGAAAGCGTGCTTATTCTGGAAAATCTACGCATGATAGACGAGGCAGGTGCTAAAATATGGTTGCGTTGCCCATTGGTTCCTGGAATAAATGATTCAAACGAGCATCTGCAGCACATTGCTGATTTGGCAAATTCGCTAAAGGGCTGCCAGCGAATAGATATTGAACCATACCATCCCCTGGGCGAAGGCAAGACATTCAAGCTGGGACGAGAAAATACGTTTCACGCAGAGCAGCCCTCTGCATCAAAAGTTCTGGAATATTATGATTTTATGAAAGCCCGTACAGATATTCCAATCTACAAGCCTTGATTTGCGCGACCATTGCCCGCGCAAATCAAGGCCCCTGGCATCATGAAATGCGCGGTCAAATGGCCGCGCACATTTCATTTCAATATTCGGCTGCCACCATAGCGGCTGTCTTGAACGTGCCTCCCATTTTAACGAGACCCGCCAGCATATTGTCCAGTTCCTTGCAGGCCACATCGCCGCAGTTCAGCGTGATGAAGTCCAGTGGCTTGACGCTGGCTTCACCGTAGTCAATTGGGCCTCTCGGCATCGGGTGGAATTCCCAAGGATGCAAATAGAAGCACAGGACAGGGCGCACGCCGCGCTGTGAAACGTAGTCAACGAAACTGGCGGAGCGTCCTATCATGTAATCTGCCCCCTTGGTGCGGAAGAGAGGCCATTGGTCGCGGTCCCTCTGATAGGGGTCATTGCTTTCCATTGCAAGATCACAGAAGTTGGGGATTTCCACAATCTTCAAGTCGCCTTCCTTTGTCCAGTCCTCGTATGCGGGATGATAGGGCTTGATGTTGTTCCTGTAGAAGTAGAGAGGGAGCGAGGCGTCAGCCTTGAAGCCAAGGCTTTCCAGCACCTGCACCACCTTGGTGCTGCCCCAAAGACGAGGGCATCTGAAACTGCTGGGCTTAACGCCGCTGGCTTCAGTCACCTGCCGCGTAGCCTCCTTTATGCGCCCCTCAACCTCAAAGTCGCATACAGGCCAGTTGTTGGGCAATGGGAAAATTGCGTCTCCCAGTGTCTCATGCACAAGTGAATGGCATCCAATCTCATGCCCAGCCTCCACGACGGACTTGACCACGCTCTTGTTGTTGGTCGCAGCGTGCCCCGTCCAGAAATATGTCGCTTTCGCGCCATTCTTCTCCATTATGTCCAAAAGGCGATATGTGCCGTGCTGCACACCTTCATACATATCAGTGAAGCTGCCAACATCGGTCTCCATGTCAATGCCGAGAACGATATCAAATTTGCTTTCCATGGCGTCACCTCACAGTTCAAAATTGTCCAGGTTGGTGTGAATCTTGTCCATCTTGGGGCTCATTGGCACCGCGCCTTTCTCGGTGATTTCATAGCCTGTCTCGATTCTCACGCCATTGAACTCTGGATGGCCGAAGAAGCTGATGTCCACGCAGACGGTCATTCCTGGCACCAGCATGTCATCGCTGTTGGGACCGAAGAATGGGCATTCCGCCTCATTGATGCCGATGGTGTGGACGAATGGGCATACCAGATATTTCTCAAAGCCGTGGGCATTGAAGTATTTGCGTGCGGGAACATCAATCTCGCGGCCGACTTTGCCAGGAACAAGCATTTCCTTTGAGAGGCAGAATGCCTCGCGCAGGTATTTCATGCATTCGATCTGCTTTGCGGAATACTTGCCATTAACGGGCAGAGCATCGCCCATGACGCCCGCATATCCGTTGATCTTCGGGGCAAGGCCAATCATCACCAATTCGCCATCCTGCATGATCTTGGATGTCGCAGTCGGCACCACCGCATTGCCGCGGATGCCGCTGCCGACGATTGCGGTGAAACCAAAGCCGCTTGCGCCGCGGCTGCGCGCCGCATACTCACCAGCGGCGGCAACTTGGATTTCGCTGTTTCCGACCTTGATCATGTCCTTCATGGCGTCATAACTCTTGTCCGCCAACTGGAAGGCCGCGCGTATCTGCTCCCTTTCCCAATCGCTCTTCACATATCTCATGCGCAGATATTCTGATGTGATATCGCAGATTTCAACGCCCGCGAAGCCTTCTGCTATGCCTCTGTAGCAACCATAAGGCATTGCGTCTGCATCCACGATGCCAATGCGGCGCACTTTGCCAAGGGTGGCGTTGAGTTCAGCGTACAATTTCGGGAAGTCGATGATGGTCGCGGCTGGGTATTCTTCGTCAGGCACCATGAACACGGGGAAGTTGCGCGTTTCACTGATTGCGCTGTCCTGCTTTGCGAAAGGCTCGCTTTCAGGCCCTCCCAGCAGAAGAGGCGTGCCCTTGCGCGGAACAAGCACCGCGCCGCTTTCAAACTGAGGGCACCAGCCCGTGAGGTACCATCCGTTGGCGATGTGCGTCTCATCGTAGTAGATAAGCGCCAAATCCAAATCCTTTGCATCGAGAATGCTGCGCAGTGCAACGATCCTGGCCTCATTTTCACTTTGTATCAGATAACCCATTGTTTTTCTCCCTACGCTTAAAATTGAATGTTAATAGACGAACCACACAAAAAAACTATCGGCGCCTCACAGGTCAGCCACCAACTGGGTTAGAGCCTCCCCACAGCGGTTGTTTATCAGCCTACGAAGGCAATGGCAACAACAGACATTGTCAATAAGCCTGAATATGTAATCTTTCCTGTTCATAGAATAAGCGTAATATAGAAAAGAAAACCATTGAGGCAAATGGATAATTTGTTTTTTATCACAGATATCCCATAACTTTTGTAATGGGCCAATCTCCCCTTTGTGTTTCCATACGCCGTCGGCGTCCATGTTCGCGGCAATGAGCCGCGAACTCAGGACGCGGGACTTCCAGCCAACATTGGGTTTTAATGTACATTGTGCCCTCATTTGCGTTTGGCAGTCCATCGTCCTGAGTTCGCGTCTCATGGCCGCGAACATAAATATTATTAAACAAATACAATATTTATCATAAAATATCGTTAAATAGAAAAA
>JAFSTJ010000113.1 GCA_017450525.1 Victivallales bacterium
ATTTCTGAAGATTTGTCATGAACACTAGGCTAATAGATGTTTATGTAGATGTCTCCGGGTCCATGGCCGGTCATAAAATCCAGGCTGTGAATCGACATCTGGCGTTGTTGTTTGCTGAAATAGGATCACTTGCGACCGATGTGCATTTATATGCGTTCGCGGAATCCACGCAAAGGCATCGGTTCTCCAAAAGCCCGAATTTCAAGGCATTAAGGGAGTCAACATCGTTTTGTGCGCTGGGAGATTTCGTCTCTTCACTGCAAAAAGCGAGCAAGAATGGTTCCGTCATGTTCATATACAGTGACAGCCTTTCGGTCAATGTTGAGGAGGAAGAGCAAATCGAAAGAATAAGCCAGCAATTCCAGGCTGCATATCCAATTCGCATAGGGATACTTGTCTCCCATTCAAAGAGGCAGGACGGTCTTGTCCGCTCAATATGCAATGCTGGCACGTTTGGCATTGATGAAGACACAGGAGTCGTTGCCGCATCACTATTTAGTTCTTGCCGTGATGCAGAAAAGCATGAGTCACAAATAATAGAAACAAAAGGATGACAGAAAAATGAAGCGTTTACCGATCTACATTCTCGTTGACACATCAGGCTCGATGGAAGGGGAGAAAATCCAGCAAGTCCAGCGCGGGCTTAACGAAATGAAGAAAATTCTCAGTGATGGAGAACTCAGCACTTCTGCTTGGATTTCTTTGATTTTATTCACCAGTAGTGCGGAGATTACTGTCAAGTTGACACCAATTAAGAAGTTTTACGTTCCCAACTTGGACGCGAATGGAAGGACGTCTTATGTTGATGCCTTGTCGAAACTGATGGCATGCTATAACACCGATGTGGTAAAGCGCACGGCGAGCAATCAGGAGGTTGCCGACTACAAGCCGATATTGTTGGTGTTCTCCGATGGTGCCCCCACGGACTCGACCTCTGATCTGGCCAGGACAATAGAGGAATTCAAGACAAACTACTATAGAAAGTTTGTGTCTGTTGTTTGCCTATATGCACATGATAGCAAGGAGCCGGAGTCTGAAATCCAAAAGGCAAAAGCATGCTTGGAGCAGATATGTGGGAAATATCAGAATGGCGATGGGGGCGGGACATTGATTGATGTGACGGACAGCTACGATTCAATAACTTCCTTTTTCCAAGCGGTAAGTCAGTCAATAGTGCAGAGTGTGCATTCTGGCAGAGACATGGGACAGGGGCTGTTCAATGATCTTCATGAGAATATGGGGGAAAACGTTGCAACTGGCTTGCAAGATCAGTTTCATGGATGATTTCAAAAAGTTGCCCATTCATCTCATTAAATTACGGAGGAGCTATGGGGTTGTTCTCACGCATACTTAAAAAGGAATCTTATTCTTCTGCAACTCATGACATTTCATGCGAAGGTAAACGAATTGAGATAGCGCTTGATGTAAACGAGTTCGCCCGGGACGGTCGTGCTGAATTATTTCTTAAAAACAATGAGTTGACAGTTGTTGTGAAGAGCAAGGCAACCAACCAAGGGGGTGTCGCACCCAAAGTTGAATCTTCTGGCGAAAAAGACGGTTTACTTTCATCGCCTTCTGGCATGGAGGCAGGGAAAGACACTTCTAGTTCTGGGGAACCCGAAAGAAAGGGTGAAAGACTGGTCATTGGCAATAAGGTACCAGGTGGCAGGCCAGCTGAACCTGTGCATTTCAAGAAGCCCTTGCGGCCCATGCTATATGACAATGTGTCATGGAAAGAGCCTCACAGTATGACACTGGAAGAGTTTTCCGCCTTGAACGAACAGTATCGCTATGGGAAGATTGACAGTTTGGTCGAAGAAACGGTTGAACTCCCCGAGGGGATCAAGGTTATGGTAGAGAAAGGCAGGATATCGGTCGAAAGTGACGAATGGCATCCGGCCAAAGGCGATGACAGTGGACAGTTCGAGATTGAACTGCCCAAGAACGGCCTTAAATTAAGTCTGTTCGTGATCAGGCCAGTGTCGGAGTTGCTCGTTTACAAAAAGGTGCGCGATGATGTGAAGTACCAGAAAAAAGACGAGGATTCCGGCCAAGGCAAGAGTGGTTCATTCAGGTGGGTGTTTGCCAGCACACGCGGGCCATCCCACCGCAATAGCGACAAACTTTGTCGAGATGATGACGTCAACGTTTGGCATGACAGCGTGAACGACACCCTGTATCTTGTTGTGGCCGATGGAGCTGGAAGCGCAAAATATGCACGCGAGGGGGCGCGGATTGCAGTGAAGGAGATGGTAAACTATTTCAAAGACAGGCACTTACGGAAAGGAATGTTTGATTCGGCCAGTGGGTGTCAAGTCGTTAGGGAGGAGATTCATCGTGCCGTGTTGTATGTGGTAAAAACGATTGAAAGAAGGGCTGAGGAAATATCACGCGAGCAGAATGAACCTGGTCTTACGAAGAGGAATTTCCATACGACGCTCAATTTTGCCGTGATTCAAAGAAATGTAAATGGAGATTTCAAGGTCATTTCATTTGCGGTTGGCGATGGAGCAATTGTCCTCTGCAAGAATGATGGCGGGCATAATCGTCTCTCATCCCCTGACAGAGGCGAATTTGCCAGTCAGACGGCATTCATTACGATTAACAATATTATTCCTTCCGAAACCGAAATTGGAAAAGAGTCCAGCAAGGCCTTTTACGAAAAACGGTTTAAGGATGAGACCATCACTGAAAATGAGATGAGAAACGGTTATCTGGCATTGATGACAGATGGCGTTTCGGAGGATATGGAGGACTGGGCGAAGTTCATTTCAGAGACAAAGGACATCATGGACAGACAGGATAATCAAGCTTTGCTTGAGTTGCTGAACAGTCAGGTTGAACGAAGTCTTGACGACAAGACTTTAGTCTTGGCGTCATCAAACTTTTAGTTAAGGTGGAGTCGGAATGGCTAATAATACAATAACCTTGTTTGGGGCGGAAACGGGAACTGAGTTTGTTTTTAAGAACAAGTCCATCGGGAAGGGGGGCGCGAAGGAGGTGTATCTGACAGTCGATGGCAAGTACGCCATGGGCAAATATCTGGATACGTCGAAATCACGCGAGCAGAATGCGAATTTAGAGGAAGTTCTGGCTTTTAGAAGAACACTGCCTTCGGCCATCAGGCAATATTGGGACCGCATATTCACTTGGCCGCTGGAGCGTCTGACTCCTGACAACGGTGGAGTTGCTTTTGTAATGCCAGCCATCTCTGCGGATTTCAAGATTAGTCCTTCCGATTTGAGTGACACTTCAACGCGGAAAGACAGCCTGATAGGCGGAGAAAAGCA
>JAFSTJ010000114.1 GCA_017450525.1 Victivallales bacterium
ATTTTGCCACAAATCCAGAGAACATGACCTGCGTTCTTGAAGATGCTCTGATTCTCATCCACGAGAAGAAGATCAGCAGCCTCCAGGACATGCTTCCAATCCTCCAGGCCGTTGCAAAGCAGGGCAAGCCTTTGCTCATCATCGCAGAGGATGTGGACGGCGAAGCACTGGCGACATTGGTTGTCAACAAGATCCGTGGCTCACTGAATGTGTGCGCAGTCAAGGCTCCTGGCTTTGGCGATCGCCGCAAGGCAATGCTTGAGGATATCGCAATCCTGACTGGCGGTGTCTGCATCACGGAAGACCTGGGCATCAAGCTGGAGAACGTCACTGTTGAGCAGCTGGGCGCAGCAAGCAAGATTTCCATCGACAAGGATAAGACCACAATCGTGGGCGGCAAGGGTGAAAACAGCAAGCTGATGGGCCGTATCAACCAGATCAAGCATCAGATTGAAGAGACCACTTCCGACTACGACCGCGAAAAGTTGCAGGAACGCCTGGCAAAGTTGGCTGGCGGTGTTGCAGTCATCCATGTTGGTGCAGCAACTGAGTCCGAAATGAAGGAAAAGAAAGCCCGTGTTGAGGATGCTCTGAACGCAACACGCGCAGCTGTTGAAGAAGGTATTGTTCCTGGTGGTGGCGTTGCTCTTATCCGTGCAGCCAAGAAGGCATTGGCTGACCTGAAGCTGGATGGCGACGAGGCAACTGGCGCTGACATCATCGCACGCGCAGTCACCGAACCTCTCCGCCAGATTGCTCTGAACGCAGGCGTTGAAGGTGCCGTCGTGGTCAAGGCTGTCATGGACGAGAAGAAGGAGAACTGGGGCTACGATGCCGCAAACGACAAGTATGTCGACATGATCAAGAGCGGTATCATCGACCCAGCCAAGGTCGAGCGTTGCGCACTGCAGAACGCAGCCTCTGTGGCAGGCTTGCTGCTCACCACTGAGTGCATGATCTGCGACCTCCCAGAGGAAAAGAAGGAAGCACCTGCCGGCGCACCTGGCATGGACGGCATGGGCGGAATGGGCGGCATGATGTAATTCATCAGCCCGTTTAGCTGAACAAGCACAAAAGGGACTGTTGCAAAACAGAGAGTTTTGCGGCAGTCCCTTTTTTCATTATGGGAGGAGGCTTGGCATTTAGTTGCTAGATGCCTCTCCTAATGGCATAGTCAATTTTGCGGGCGAAAATGTGCATTTTATGGAAATTGACAAATCCCAGCCGAAAAAGTATATTCCTCACGTCAATAGTCCAATAGTGCAAAGGAGCGCCATTATGCACAATCCATTCAAGAATCTTCCTGCTTCACGAGAACTTCATTCCTCGCGGTTCGTTCGCCGCTATGAGGGTAATCCCATTCTGACCGCCAAGGATGTACCATACGAGGCAGATTACGTTTTCAATGCGGGTGTGGCGTATTACCACGGAGAATATTTCATCGCGCCGAGAGTGGACTGCCACAACCCAGACTGGAAGCCAGGCGATGCCCGCATGCGTAGCATCTGCACTGGATTCGGAAGGAGCAAAGACGGCATCCATTTCATATTCAGCCCTGAACCAGTTAAGGTGCATTATCACGGCGAAATACTGCCATGGGTTTGCGATGCCAGACTAACTGTTCTTGAAGATGAACTTTACTTGAGTTTCTGCTTTGAGAATCAGCATTCCGAACGTCCTGGCATTGCCCGTTGGCGTGGAACAGGAACGGATTTCGATGCAGTTTGCATCGGGGTGCCTCAGCAGCGTAATATGATTCTTTGCCCATTTAAGAAAGATGGTCTTTATATGCGTCTTGAGCGTCCATCCAATCAGTGGGGTGACCCTTTCCATATCTGGTACAGCCTATCGCCCGATCTGCGCTATTGGGGTGATTCCGAATTGCTGCTTGGCTGTGAGGATGTGCCATTTGCCAACAAGAAAATTGGCGGTGGTGCGCCCATGCTGGAGATTCCCCAGGGATATCTGCTAATTTTCCATGCAGTTGATGATGATCCTGCACGGAAAGTGACATTCCCAGATGGTCGTATGTGGTTCAGACGCTATAATGCTGGTGCGGCTCTCTTTGACAAAAATGACCCGACTAAGCTGATTGCCATTACCAGAAATCCATTGCTTGTTGCTGAAGCGCCGTACGAGACTGGTGACCTGGAGCACTTATGGGTGGAATACACGGTCTTCCCTTGCGGAGCCGTGCTAATCAACGGGGAAAAGACACTGCGCATCTATTATGGCGCTGGGGATTATTCGACCAATGTCGCTGAAATTGACCTTGCAGATTTGCTGCAGGAGCTTACGCCATGTTCCAGACTTGCCGAACGCGCCACAATTCCTTTTAGAATTGAGGATTGGAAGCATTAGAATTGCCTGAAAGCCTCTCTCACAGTAGCTTCACCAGAAATGGGGTGGGCGAGGTTTGCCTTTTGTATTCGACTGCTGGATAACCAAAGAGAAGAACAGCGCGTGCTGTATATCCGCTAGGCAGTGCAAGGCGTTTCCTCATGGACGGAATCCAGCGGAATGCGTGCAAGGCAAAGCCACTCCAGCAAGTGCCAATCCCGAATGACTGCGCCAGTAGGTCGAAATAACTCAGGGCAATCCATGGGTCTGCCTCTTTGCATGGCGCATTGTTTGCCGATGCCGCTACAATCATGTGCGGTGCATTTCTGAAAATGACATCCACGCCGTTTTGGATTTCGTCCATGTATCTCCAGAAATTGGGATAGACAATCCTCAATATTCCAGTTTTTATCAGGAAATTCATGGCTTGGGTCATCTTGGTGCGGAAGAATTCCATTTCACTTTTGTGCTGTATGACAGTGAAAACCATGTTGTGTACATTGCAACCTGTGGGTGACCAAGCCAGGGCTTGGATAAGGTTCTGCATGGTTTTCTCATCTATTTCCTCATCCTTGTACTGGCGTATGCTGCGCCGTTGGCAGATAAGGTTCATCATAGCTTCAGGGGAAGGCATTTCGCCGATTGGATTACAGTTTTCAGGAGAAATGCTATCGCATTCCACTGCACCCACAGGGCACACTGCCAGGCAATGCTGGCAGTGAAGGCAGTAGCGTTCATCATCGGCATTCACCATGGGAAATCCCTGCTCGTTTGGTCGCAGCACATGCACAATGCAATCCCTTACGCAGGCGTGGCATTTCAGGCATTTCTGTTCATTTATACGAATCACTGATGTATTCCTCCATATTTGCTGATTTTAGCCATTGCATCATCCTGGAGTTGCTGAAGTCCAGGTTATGTGAAATGGTGTCGAGCGCATAAAGGGTGGGATCAAACAGGGGCTTTTGACGCGAAAGGGCCGTGGATAGGTAGGCAAACGGCCAGATTATGCATTTGGGAAGGGAGACTTCTCGAATATGTTTGTCAGGCAAATACTCCTGTGCTAGTTGACGGTAGTATTCACTGAGAGTGGTGCGCTTTGAATCCAGCACAGTGACGCCTTTTCCGCCAGCTTCTGAGAGTATCATAGCTGCGTGCAATGTGCGGCATACGTTTTCCACATGTGTCAGAGGCCAGCGGTTTTGCCCTTTCCACTTACCAAAATGAAACACGAAGGGTGATGTGCTAAGGTAATTGACTGTACGTGGCGTGATGGTAGTGTCTCCATTTCCAAATACAACGCAAGGCCTTACGCACGAGAATCTTTCTGGCGGCAGATTCTCCGCAAGCCATTGCTCTGATTTGATTTTGTACTTGGGGTAGGGATTTGTCGCATTGGCTTCAAAGGAAAGTTGCTCCTCTGTTTCGCCGTTAAAGTCTTTCAGCCCATAAACATCCGCTGTGGATAGATACACAAAGCGCTTTACGTCATTGCGGAGTGAGAGGGACGCGAGTTGCTTTACTGCC
>JAFSTJ010000115.1 GCA_017450525.1 Victivallales bacterium
GGCTGCAGCAAGTGACATGATGCCGCGCTTGGAGCGTGTGGTGTTATGGCTGGCATTGCTTCTTCTGCTGGTCCTGGCATCCGCGTATAGCTCCTTGCCGAAAATACTAGTTGTGACATTGCCTGGCCTGACGGCGTTCCTGGCATTTTCGCTTCTTACGGCACTGTGTTCCATACAGCCAAACCTTGCCACCATATTCAGCCTGTCCATATTGACTGGACTTGTGCTGGACTATGGCATATTCGCTCTGCACAACGCAAAGCAAGGCGAGAGCGGCAGCACGATGCGCTCCATGGTGCTGTCCGCCGTAACCACAGTGCTTGCAGCAGGCGCAATGCTGTTCTCGATGCATCCAGTAATGTTCCACACTGGCCTCGTCCTGTCATTTGGCATTGGAATCACTGCATTGACCGCGCTGTACTGTGTGCCAGCGCTGATTGCATTGCTGCCGTCTCGCCTGCGAAAGCTGCTTCTTCTGCTGCCGCTATTGCTGCTTGCGGGGTGCGTGACATTGCCAGACATTGACACCCACGAGGCGCAGGCATTCGAAGAGCGCTTCTACGCGCCGCGAACACAGCTCTACACCATGAAAACCAGTTTCCTATGGTATGACTTCACGATGCTAGTGGTGGTGAAGACCTCAAAGGACACAATGCAGGCAATTGGAACCACATCTACTGGAATGACAATTTTCAACTTGAAAATGGAGAATGGCGTGGTCACAAGGCAAAAGTTCAGCGATGCAGTGCCGCAGATTGCACAGGAGAAATTGTTCAGCTCCTTGACGCAGGACATTGCCAATGTGTTCACCGCCGAGAATTATTCGAGACGCAGATACGGGGGCAATCCACTGCATATCACGGAAAAAAGTATGGGAACATTCCCACAAAGACGCTGGAAGGCAGTATATTACGGATGGCAGAATGAAAGTGGAACATTCAAGCGCATCACATACCATAACTACAGCAACCATAGTACATTGACATTTGAACCGAGATGAGCGAGCCGTCCTATATACAGCAGCAGCTTATGCAGCGCATGTCGCCATTGGAGAAGTTAGGGGATGGGGTGTACAGTACCAGTATTTGCTTTGACCAGGATTTCCCTGGATTTGAGGGGCATTTTCCTGGCAGGCCCATCGTGCCTGCCCTGTGTCTGCTATCGGTTGTGGAGATAGTAGTGCGCCAGTCTTCAGGGCTGTCAGAACTGCGTTTTTCCGAGATAAAAAACATGAAGTTCAAGGTGCCGCTGGAGCCAGGCGATGTTGCCACTTTCATGGTGCGTATCGACAATGGCGGGGAACTCCCCTTCATTGCCAACGCAACAGTTTCCACCGAAAAGCACGCCGAAGTCTCCAAGATTAGGCTGGCATTTGGGTAATGGATGTGGGCGCCGAGGCGGCGCCCACATAAACAGGCCGCGACCGCGCCACATAAACAACAATGAGACGCAAGAAAAAATATTTCCAGACAATGGCAGGCGACCCGCCACCTCTGGCATACGAGATACAGCATCGCCTGCTTTTCAGCGAGACTGACCCGCTGATGATAGGATGGCATGGTCGTTTCCCGCAGTTCTTTGAGATGTGCCATACCGAGTTGATGCGCAGCATAGGCCTGACATACGACGTGTATAGAAAGTACAACATTGGCGCGCCCATAGTGCAACTCCATACTGATTTCTATATGCCCTTGGATTTAGACGAGTTGTTCACTGTGCGTGCGGAGCTGGTGTGGTCAGGTGGCGCACGACTGAATGTGAGCTACGAGCTTGTAAAGGAGAATGGCGTGCTGGCTGCGACAGGATATACCGTGCAGATGTTCTTCGATGTGCATTCGCACGAACCATACGTATCGACACCTGACTTTGTGCAGGAAATATGGGACAAATGGAAAAGGGGGGAACTGGCCAGATGAGAGATGTTCCAATAAATGTGCTGTACGCTGAAGGCGTGTCCTCGCTGGGAGATACCGTTACGGATGCAGTTGACCAGATATTCGAGGGAAGCCAGGGCTTGTTTCATGATTCGGGCATAATATCCAGGGACTTGCGATTGGGCGTTATCCATGATTTGGATTTCCATTTTGAAAAGTCCCGCTCATACGCATTGCTGCGCAAGGTATGCGAGAAGCTGCCAGACTATCCACGGAAGGAGACGTATCTCTACCTGGCCAGCACGGTGGGCGCGATTGACGAGCTGGAGAAGGCATCTGCAGGCGAGAAGCCAGATTGCACGGGCCTGCTTCTTCAGGAGGCCAGGGCATTGACAGGCATTGACAAGGCGGTGCTGGTGTCCGCCGCCTGTGCCTCGGGGCAGACTGCCGCCGCCATGGCAATGCGTGCGCTGAGGTATGGGCGCTGCCGCTATGCGCTGGTGATTGGAATCGATATTTGTTCCGAATTCGTGACTGGCGGCTTTGCTTCGCTGCGGGCATATTCAAAAGACCTGCCCAAGCCATACGATAGGGACAGGGACGGGCTTTGCCTTGGTGAGGGGTGCGGGGCCTTGCTACTGACAGCGGAGGAGGCACCTGATGCTGTAGGTCAATTGCTGGAGGCAAGGGAAGGCTGTGATGCATCCCACATCACCGCTCCTGAAAGCAGTGGCAAGAGCCTGGCATCGCTTATAGACGAGACACTGAAACTGACGGGATTAAGACCCTCGCAGCTGTCGGCTGTGATCGGTCATGGGACTGGTACGATTTTCAACGATGCATCCGAGCTGGCAGCTTTGAACCAGGTTTTCAGCAGACCCTTGCCTTTGGTGTCTATAAAGGGCAATACTGGACACACCTTGGGTGCAACTGGCGTGCTTCAGATCGCTTACGGCTTGGAATTCCTGCACCGTGGATATTTTCCGCCTCAGGCTGGACTTCAGAATCTGGCTGATGGCGCGTCTGGATTTGTTTCAAAGAAGGTGCGCCAAATATCAAAGGAGGGTGTGCTGCTTTCGCTTAATGTGGGCTTCGGTGGGCTTAACAGCACGATGCTTATGCGGCTGCCAGTAAAGGAGGTTCAAAAAAGTCTGCCACTCCAGACTGAATTGCCCATGTTCGAGCATGGCACTGCTGTGAATCTGGATTGCAATATGCGCAAATGCAGCGGAAACCGTAAATTGATCTCTTTTGAAGATCTTACTGATTTGAAGGAGCAACTCCTTCAGATGGCTGGAAACTTGCAGGTGGATCTGGCTGACTTTAGACGTGCGGCGGACAATGTACGCATGGCGCAGCTGGGAGTTCTGCTTTGCGCTATTGCCATGGGTGATGAATGGTCGCCAGAGAACACTGGCATAATCGGCGTTAACGGCGATGGCTGCGCAGCCAACAACAGAGCGTATTGGGATGACTATGTCGCGCATGGCAGGGATAGCGGGCGGGCCTCGCTTTTTGTGCCAACATTGCCGTCAATACCAGCTTGCGAGGCTGCAATTGCATTGGGCATAAAGGGGCCTGTCAGATATGTTTCCAGCAGATTGTCCATTTTTGAGCATCTCCAGAACACCTTTGCCGCATACGATGAATTGCGCCAGTTGATAACAGTCGAGATAGACAATGGCCGCGCTAATATAAAACTCTACAAGAGATGTACTTCATTAGGATAAGGAGCCAGCAGTCCACAGAAGTCGTGTCGGAAGGGATATAAGATGCGTTTTGTTGCAGTCATACCCGTATTCAATAACAAGGGGACCATCCTGGAGGTGGCTCTTGAGACACGACACGTTCTCGACGATGTATTGGTAGTGGACGATGGCAGCACGCAGCTGCCAGAGGCATTTGCCGAGACCTTGGAGCGCAATGGAATAAAGCTGATTACTCATCCCTTGAACCAGGGCAAGGGAGCCGCCTTGAAAACTGCATTGCAATATTGTCTTGAGGCAGGTTTTGACTATATGATTGCGTTGGATGGGGACGGGCAGCACTCGCCTCAGGACATACCGCGCTTCATCGCGCTGCTGGAGAAAAAAGCTCCTCTGGCTGATGCAATAGCCATTGGAATACGGGACTTTGACACGATGAATGTGCCTGGTTCCAGCAGATTCGGCAGGGCATTCTCCAACTTCTGGGTGCGTTTGGAAACAGGCGTTAACTGCAAGGACACGCAGTCGGGATTCAGGGCTTATCCTGTAAAGGCTATTTCACAATTGCGGTTGCGCTGCACACGCTACAACTTCGAGATAGAAGTGCTGGTGAAAGCACTGTGGGGCGGATGTAGGTTGCTGGAAGTGCCAGTTTCCGTAAAATACGAGCCACCTGGAAAACGCGTCTCCCATTTCAAGCCATTTGCAGATAACCTGCGCCTGAGCCTGCTTCATGCAGCACTTGTGTGCAGGCGGCTCGCCCCCTGGGGATTCAAACATCTGACGCCGCAGAAAAAAGAGGAGAGCCCGATTTCACTTTGGAAGCATCCTATTCAGCTGCTGAAATACCTGCTGAAGGAGAACAGCAGCCCTGAAATGCTGGCCATTTCCGCCGCAGTCAGCTCATTCTTTGCCTGCCTGCCCCTGATAGGATGCCACATTGTGGTGATAACGTATGTCTGCCTGAGGCTGCGGCTCAACAAGGTGCTGGCCCTGGGCCTTCAGAACCTGTACATGCCTCCATTTACGCCATTCATCTGCATTGAAATCGGGCATTTCATTCTGCACAGGCAATTTCTTAGGACAATGACGCTGCAAACTGTTTCAACGGAACTGCATCTGCGCCTGCTTGAATGGCTGCTTGGCAGCCTGATTGTTGCCCCCGTGGCGGCAATTCTTTCTGGTATTGTGGTTTATGTCATTTCGCATGCATTAAATGCAAAAAAGTAATGAATGGTTACGCAAAACAGAAAGAATTGAATGAGGCAGTTTCGCCTTGCTTGCTTGCAGCATGTTGCAAATGCTCTATAGTAACAAGAAAAATGCATTTTTGACGCTCACATAAACATAGTACCTACACTACAACAATGGCATCCAGCATACTTGGCATAGGCATAGTTTCAGCTCTGGGGCTGAACTGCGTGGAGAATCGGCGGGGGCTATATACGCAGAACCCTGCGCTGCCGCAATTGCCCACCCGTTTTGCCACCGAGTTGAAGAAGCCTGTATTTGAAATTAAAGGACTGCCTGTGGAGGAAGGGCATCTAGGCGGCTATGCAGTTCAGATGCTGGATGTGGCTCTGGATGAGGCACTGCGCGAGGCACGTCTTTCCAAGGAGGCATTAGCTGGTAAGACGGTGGGAATCGCAATAGGCACCACGGTCGCCTGCCAGCTCAACAACATTCCATTCTACGCAAAACTGCGCAAAGGCGAGATACCTGACAAGGCGCCTCTGGTGAGTTATGTCTATGGTTCGCCTGCGGAGTACATCCAGCGCAGGCTGGGTGTGACTGGCCCAGTGCTGACCGTTTCCAACGCATGTGCGTCAGGCGCTGATGCCATCGGAATCGCACACCTTTGGCTGGAGCAGGGACTTTGCGACATTGCGATTGCAGGCGGGACGGACGAGATAAACAAGGTGCCCTACGAGGGTTTCAACGCATTGGGTGTTTGTTCAGACGAGCCATGTCGTCCCTTTGACAAGGCGCGCTCTGGCCTGAATCTAGGTGAGGCTGCAGGTATTGTGATCATGAAGCGTGGCATTGCTGAAGGCGCACAATGCGCGGTGGCTGGCTTTGGCAAGAGTTCCGATGCATTTCACATAACGCAACCTGAGCCAGAAGGTCGCGCACTAGAGACGGCGATGCGAAATGCCATGGCAGGCATGCCCAAGGGCGAGGAGCTTGCATTCATAAATGCACATGGCACTGGTACCCAGGCTAACGATCTGGTGGAGGCAAAGGTGTTTGGCAGGATGTTTGGCGGCAAGGTGCCCTTTATGTCCACCAAGGCACTGACAGGTCATACATTGGGGGCAGCAGGTGCCATTGAGGCCATATTCACATGCTTTATGCTGGAGTGCGGTATGGCGGCGGCCAGTGTTCGCTATTCTGAAAAGCCAGATGAATTTCCCGTTGAGCCATTGAAGGAATGCTTGAAGCTGGAGAAACCCCATTATGCGCTTTCCACGTCCCTGGCATTCGGTGGTTCAAATTCAGCGTTGCTCATACAAAGGAACCAATAGCATGCAGCCGATTTTCAGCAAGACATATCCTGGTTTCACGGATGAGGAATTGAAGGCCTCTCGGTCAAAATACGGCCTGCGCAGGGCGGACAGGTTTACATCAATGGCAATAGCCGCGATTGACAAGGCCCTGGAGGAAAAGCCAGGGCAGGACTGTGCCTTGATCACGGCCACATGCTTTGGCCCGCATAAGACGGTCTTTGCCACGCTGGATGATATACTGGACTACCCCGAAGACCAGATTCTGCCCACAAAGTTTTCCCATTCAGTGCACAATGCCGCTGCCTCATACATAAGTTCTTCATTGAAGATACATGGACCCTCGTTCGCCATCAGTGGCTTCGGGGACATAGAGAAACAGGCAATATCGCTGGCAGGGACGTTGCTTGGCGCCATAAGACATCA
>JAFSTJ010000116.1 GCA_017450525.1 Victivallales bacterium
ACCGCTGATTGTCATCCGCATTTTCATCAATTCAAATAAATGGAGATTCCAATGAAGAAAGTTTTTACGCTGATTGAACTTCTGGTTGTAATAGCAATCATAGCCATTCTTGCAGCCATGCTGCTGCCCGCACTTAGCAAGGCAAGGGGCAAGGCACGCACCATATCCTGCTCGAACAACCTGAAGCAAATGGGCAATTATGATGCTTTCTATGTGGATGACTTCGATGGCTGGATCATGCCGGTGAACCACTACCGCAGCAGCACTTCAACCGGAAGTTGGATAAACCTCTGCACAAGGCTAAACTACTGGTCAGGCGGCTTCACGGCAAATGCATCTGGCATGAAAAACATGCCGTACATTGTCTGCCCCGCCGAGGCAAAGAAATGGGGCAGCTACAATGACCACCTGTTCACCTATTCACATTACATGCGCAGCGCATTATGCGGAAATGTCGCCTATACCCTGGACAACCTTGATGTGGTCGGCACTTCAAACAAAACCTACATTCCTCAACGCAAACCCAAAAAGGACCTGGAAATAACACAACCAGGAAGCGCAATGTTCGTGGCGGACAGCGCATTGCTCAACACATACACCTTCTCCTACCTCACTTACATCAAATACAGCGGCAGGCACAATGGCGGCTACTGCACAAATGGAGACACATCAAAGGGGCAGTTGTATTACTACAACGGCGCGACAAACGTCCTATTTGGCGACGGGCATGTGGAGACAGTCGTGCATCCTGACCTGTCAATGACCAGCTTCACCACTGGCTTTGAGGTCACCACCTACCGTTGATCGATTCCAGCCATGTCATAAATTCAATATAATAATGGAGTTTCCAATGAAGAAAGTCTTTACGCTGATTGAGCTTCTGGTCGTGATTGCGATCATTGCCATTCTTGCGGCCATGCTGCTCCCCGCCTTAAGCAAGGCGAGGGACAAGGCGCGCACCATAACCTGCTCTAACAATCTAAAGCAATTCTCCACGTATGATGCATTCTATGTGGACGACTTCGATGGGTGGATATTGCCCTGTAACCGCCTGGTGAGCGGCCAGCAGAGCGGCGGCAAATGGATAGATATCTGCCAAATGCTGCATTACTGGGAAGCCAATTTCGAGCACACCGCTACTGGCATGAAGAACGTGCCTTGGCTGGTATGCCCAGCAGAACAGAAACCTTTTGGCCTTGCATCAAAAAGCCTGTTCCAGTATTCTCATTACATGCGCAGCCAGTGCTGCGGAAATATGAGCTATTTTCTGGATAACCTTGATGTCATCGGAACGGGCAACAAGAAGTACATTCCTCAACGGAAGATGAAGAAGGATGTGCAGATACTGCAGCCATCAATCGCCATATTCCAATGTGACAGCGCCTGCCTAAACTCATACGCCACTACTTACTACAGTTATACAAACGCTGCGGGCAAGCACAACGGCGGCTACTGCAAAGACCCAGAAAGCACAGATCGAGTGCATTACATAAATGGCGCGGTGAACCTGCTTTATGGAGACGGGCATGTGGGTACCATTGCATACCCCGAAGTCTCGCTGAACAGTTTCACCGAAGGCTTTGAGGTCACCACTTACCGCTGACAGCACCCATCACCCCAAAAGAATATCCACGGCGCAGGCAAAGCCCGCGTCATTGTTGGAAGGAACTATATCAGTTGCAGCACGCTTCGCGCGGGCTGTTCCATTTTCTACCACGAAACTACGTCCAGTAAGTTCCAGCATTTCCACGTCATTGTCCCCGTCCCCCACGGAAACCACGTCATCTGGCGTGCATCCTAGTTCACGACACAACGTAAGCACACCTGAGGCCTTGGACACATTCTCAGCAGTCACCACGAATATGCCCTGTTCCGTGAACACGGAGGAGAATTTGAAACCAGACGGCACCACCGCAAGCAGTTTTCCCGCAGCGGCCTCCAATTCAGGTGCCCTGTCCTGCGCAAATACCACCAATTTTCCGTATGTGTCAAAATGGGAGACAATGTTCTTTTCAGGCATCACATCCGCTGCCTCAGCATGCAAGGTCAGCTGCTCGAAAAGAGGCTGGTCCATTTCAGGGGCATGATACGCAAGTCCCGTGCTTAGCAGCGGAATAAAGCCAGCCTTCCTCAAGCCAAAGTAAAAATACTCCAGACATTCCCTGCCAACGGGATAACTTCCAAGCACTGCCTCGTCTCCAGGACGTATCACCATGGCACCATTGTCAACTATCTGGGGCGACTTTATCCCCAGTTTTTCCGTGAACTGCCGTAGTGAAGGCCAGTAGCGCCCTGACGCAAACGCAAAGGGAATGCCAGCCTCCTCCAAACGCCTCAAGGCCTCCAGATTCCGCGGCGGCACTGACTTGTCCGTCGCAACAAATGTCTCATCTATGTCCGATACCACCAAACGGCAATTGCCACTGTATGTGCCAACTCTAGTCATCTTGCTCCTTCATTTTGCAAATGCCTAAATTTAACCAGTCCACACAATATGGCAATCGCACTTCCAGTAAATACCATGTTACCACCTGAACTCATTCTTAACGCAGAGACGCAGAG
>JAFSTJ010000117.1 GCA_017450525.1 Victivallales bacterium
ATTGATAACATTTTATAAATTCTGTTTGCAATTATAGATTACCCAATTAAAATAAGCACGCAAATAATTAAACTAGTAGTAATTGAAAAAATAGTGCGCTAATGAGAATATTTATAATAGCATTGATATTGCCATTGATAAGTTTGCAGGCCGATACATTGGATTGGCTTGCTGGTAGGCATGATAACGGTGTCTGGTACAATGAGGGCAGGGGGGACTACATTTGCAGCCTCTTGGCTCTGGACTTGCTGGAGCGGAGTGGGGAGGCAAAATACGCGGAGCTGGTCCGTGCAGGGCGTAGAAGATTGTCCCAAGATGGCGGCGCAAGTCTGTATCCCACGTTGGCGCGTTGCATTGTCAATGGCAGTTATGGGGACTTGTCATTGTATTTCGACCATGGCTTCTGCAATGAGGAAGGAGCCTTCCCAGACCTGTTGAGCACATTATGGTGTTGTCATTTATTGAATTTTAGAGAAGGCATAGATGAAGTATGGCTTGAAGGTTCAGTTGAGTTCATCTACGATGAGTGTCTTGGTGAACTGGAATGGGGGCTTTCAGCCGAGGGCAACCAGCGCCTAGGATTGTTTGTGCTATGGCAATTGCTTTTGATGGACGAGCCAATTGCAGCAGAGGCACTTGAGCATGTGCGGAATGTGATGGCGTCTGACAATGTGGAACTGGCTTTGCAACTGGGCATAATGTGTGCATGCGGCGAATGGGAGGAGGCGCTTGTGTTGCGTGGCGAATTGCTATCCAGGTGCAATGAAGATGGCTCATGGCCTGAACAGCCAGGAAAAAGTGGCGATTTGCTGGCAAGTTGCCTGGCATTGGAAGTGCTGGATGCTTTTACCGTGGCAAAGGCAAGTGCAGGACCTGACTTGGACGTGCCATTGGATGCTGTGACATTCAAGAATGGTGAAATGCGTTTCCTGCTGTTCAACAATGGCGATTGTGCCGCCTTGCCTTGCCTGGTTGAAGTGGAATGGCATGATGGCGAAGGGCTGCTTTCCAAGGAGGAGTTTGCTGTTGCTCGCATGGAGAGGCGTCATGCCTTGAGTTTTACAGCAAGGATTCCTGCAAATGCCGAACTTGCTGTGATAAAGGCGGATGTTGCAGGCGTTTCTGGAGATGTGGATTGGACGAATAACATCTGCTATGTGCCACTTGTGGGGAATGTCATTCATTCAATGGAGATAGCGCCGTTGTTGGCGGCTGGAAAAGATGGAGCGAATCCATTGTTCCTAGGCGCAGGACTAGGTGTGATGTTGACTGGCGCGATAGCGCATAACGGTCAATGCGCTGAGATCGACCTGACATGGGAATTGCTGGACAATGATAAGAGGCTTTACGCGGGGAACGGGCATGGGCGCATTGAGGTGGAGTGGTTTCCGTTGGAAGGCTGGCATGAACTGGCGTTGAAGGCGCAATGCCATGGTGTGGAGAATACACGCAAGGCCAGGTTCGAGGTGGTTTACGATGTCGCCGTGTTGAAGACATACAAGATAGAAGCGCAGCAAACTTGCGACATTTTTAGCGCTAGGGAATATGTGGAAATCCAGGCATTGTCTTCCTACACGGACTGCGATGTGGAAATGCGTATTTATTCGCCGCAGGGCATGTTTCTTTGCAAGGCGGCAAAAGATTTTTTGCGTGAAGGGTATTGGCAGTGGCATACGGGCGATTGCAGCCCTGGAATGTACAAGGCGGAGGCGATATTCCGCAAAGGCGGGATTGTGCTTGCCAAGGCGGAGAAGAATTTTGAGATATTGCCCACATTCCAGATCAGCGACCTCAAGATAGAGGAGCCAATTTTGTCGGGAAAGTTGTATGAACGGCAGGATTGGCAGGAGCATTTGACCTTTAGTTGGAATTGCATTGCCAATGTGCAGCGTGAGGCAAGAATAGAGTGGCATATTGAGGATGCAGAAGGAAGGCCGCATGCCTTTGGCAGAGGCGAAATGCAAGTTGCAGCGAATACAGGCAGGCTTTTGCAATGCAGTTCAGTGCCTTCTGGAATTGGAGGCAGGTTTGAGGCATACGGCGTACATACGCTGAAGGCGAGGTTGAGCGTTGGCGAGGATAGTATTGAGGCAAGTCTGCCAATCAATGTGTTGAAACGTCCAGTCATCAGCATAAACAGCACGGTTTCGCCTAAAGAGATTGACACTGGAAGCAATATGCTGCGCACCACAATAAGGCTAGAAGGCGATGCAAGTGTAAGCAGAGGCGAGCCAGCCAGTTTCAGTGTGGAGGATGAACCCATAATGTTGCAAGACAACAAAGCCACCATGCGCCTGGTTGATGTGCGTGACGCATACGGCAATCTGGTGGAGGAAGGCGTATTGCTGTGTTCAGTGCCTTACGGAAAATTAAGTGGTGGTGTCTCCCTTTCTGAAGCAGGGCGTGTGCAGGGGGATTTACTGCGTGTGCAGGTGAGCAACGGCGTTGCGGAACTGGAATACAACGTTGGCGAAGTGCCTGTTTCCAGCAAGCAGCCAGTGCCAATCTACATAAGTGTGAGGAAGGAAGGCACGAATGAAATGTTGGGAAGCATCGGTGTGTTTTGTGTGAAAAGGGAGGAATAAGGATGCACAGGGGATTTTTCATGGCATTTCTATTGTTGGCGTGCTTGCTGGGGGCGATGCCACGCTTGCTCATGGCACCATACGAGTGGCTTCCAGAAGGTGAGCCAGTGGAGCTGTGGGCTGTGGCAGAAGGCGAGCGAGATGCCTGCGAAGGCTGGGACTACAGGTGGAACATCACTTTACCTGAAGGGGTTTTCAGGGAAGAGGTCTGCGGCTATGTGGAAACGCGTTATGGTGATTATTTGCTGGATGAAAGGGCGTTTTCTCTTACAGGCAAGGTGAATGACGGATGGGCAATATTCACCAGGCAGAGTTTTCGCAATGACACAGGTGTGTCGCCAGTGCGCATTCAGGCAACATTGACATTGACTGCGCCTGACGGGCGCATGGTGACTGCCAGCCGCGTGTATGAATTGGGTGAGAACGCAAATGACAGTGTGGAACAGGCAATGGAGGCGCGGCGGAAGTTTGCCATGCTGTCAGGCCTTCATTGGTTGCAGAGGCGGCAACGTCCAAAAGGGGGCTGGCCAAGCGAGATATACAGTCCTGCCTCGTATTGGGGGGATTTGTTTGATTACAAGGCGATTGACGAGATTTCCGACTGGGAAGGCGTATTTGACGGTGAGGAACTGGTGGATGTGGTGGAGGTCACACGCGACAGCGAGTATTATGACAATTATCTGAGCATGGTGGCCAGTGCCTGTGCACTTTGGGCATACGGGAATTGTGGATATGGACTGGACAATACAGTGGACAATCCCTTTCTTGGCACGGTGCGTGCTGGTTTGTCGCACATCGGCAGCCGTTGTAGTACACTATTGCTGGCGGGCTTGCAGGAGATGGGGCTTGACGCCAACAGAAATGGCAGAGGTGCGGCACTAGGCGAGGACGAAAACTATCGTGGCTATGTGCAGCCAATGGTGATAGCCTCGTTAATGGCGGTTTGCACACCCAATGCGGAGATTGCCTTGCCAGAAGGCACGGTCACGGCAAAGGATTTGGTGCAGGATGCCTTTGACTATCTTGGATGGTGTTTATTTCACTATGGCAAGGCTTCCTGGCCCTACAATTACAGAAAGGAAGAGGGCTTTGATTTGTCCATAGCGGGGTGGAATTTTCTTGCGCTGGAGGCCTTGCCAAACTGGGGTATCGCCGTGCCCACCAGCATAAAGGCAGAAGTGCTGCAGCTTCTTTACAAAAATGAGGACATTGCTGGAGGCGGTTTTGGCTATTCTTCGCCAGATGGGAACAAGACCATTGCGTTGACTGCGGCTGCCATAATGGGGCTGTCTCTGGCCTCGAATGTGGATTTAAGCAGGGATGCAAGCCACCTCTGCCCACAGGAAAGCCGTGCCGCTGGCGAACTTTATTTGAATGCAATGCAACATCTGCCTTCAATAATCAAGGAGCAGGGCGCATTTCTGGATACGGGCTATTTCCAGTGGACGCTGATACGCATGCTGCAATCCGAGAAAATAAGGACAATCGTGGCTGATGATGACATTATCGATTGGAGATATGCTCGCTCTGAACAGGGGGGCTTGTGGGACAGGATATTGTCGTTGCAGATGTATGATGGTCATTGGATGTTTCTTGAGGAGAACTTTGCCTACGGATACTACAACGATGAACTAGAAACTGCGTACATGCTGCTGTCGTTGTCCAATGAGCTGGTAAGGAAGACCTCGGTTATCAGTGATTTGAACGTGGTGGCGCGTGTGCCGCTGGCGGTGGGCGAGGGGCTTGTGCAGACTAACTTTGAGGATATGGAATATGCTGGGAACGAAGCACAGTTTTCCTATTATCTGGCGCAGTGGGATCAGGCTAGCCCATTGACCTTGAGCATGGACTATGTTCTGCCTGAAGGTGAGGCAGGTGATGAAATGGTGCTGAAGGGAGTGGAGGCGACGTATGTGAATGTGCTTGGCGCACCTGAAAGTGTGGAAGATGGTGGGCAATATGTCAGCAGGAGTGGCGAGGTATTTAGCCTGGAGTTGCTGGTGCCGCCAGAGGCAGTGCTGGGTGAGAATGTGCCTATCGTGGCAAGTGTGCGCCTTCCCAATGGCGACGGTTTCAAAATGGCAACTTTGTCCCTTGGCAATGGGGAATGTGTGCTGGAATATGATTCTCCTGTGAGATGGACAAATCTGCAATTGTATCCAGAAAACGCCCTTTTGCCAGAGATAGGCTACAAACCGAATTTGAATACGGGAAAGTGGATTGCGCCCGTCGCATTGCAGGAGGACGGGAGTGTTCGCCTGCACAATGCACAGGGGCGGGTATTGAGACTGGCATACGCTGGCAATAGCGATGTGAAAGCATTGGTCTATCATATTTCATCAGAGTATTCGCTGTTGCTTGAGATTGAAGGAACTACGCTGGCAAGTCAGCCCTTGGATGAAGATGCTTTCGGCAGCACATACGAAATGCAGCGGTATTGGAATACGGCTGGAATGGAGGCAGGAAACTATGGAGTGCGGGCTGTTCTGCAGAGGAATGGCGGGGCACTCTTGGAGAGGAATGCGGGCATAAAATTGCTGGGTTGCGAAGACTATGAATTGCAAGGATTGCTTGGAACAAGCAGCGATGTGTATTTGCTGGGCGATGACGTGGGCATAACATCAACTGTCATGCGGATAGGCGGGGACAGCACTTTGGACCAGGCTGAGGTTAGCCTGTCAATCGCCAGCGATGAGGCTGTAGAGATGCTGGGTGAATGGGCTATTGCCAATCTTGGCGAGGCATCGTTCTGGCAGAAGGGATTTGCACTGCGAGCGGCAAGCGCAGGAACGTATGTTGTAGGTCAAAGTGTCGCGTCCCAAGATGGGCGTACTTGGTATGCAAGCACGGAATATTCCGTGGTGGCAACAGAAGAAATGGAGCCAGAACCCGAGGATGGGACTGGCGGAGATGAACAAGAACCAAAAGAGGAGAAAGACGATGAGCAAACAGGCGAAGAGGATGACTTGGGCGACGAAAAAGGAACTGATGAGGTCGGTGACAATGGAGGAGAGCAAGATGAGCAAGGAGGATTGGGAGAAGCTGAGCAAGTCGATGGAGCAGAGGATGACGTGGTCTCCGGGGATGCAGAAGCTGATGGAACTGGTGAGGACGGGGCAGGTGACGGTGAGAGTGATGGTGATAATGCCGAAAAAGAAAGGCGGCGAAGAAGACGAGGAGGGGGAGGAATAGGCTCCTCTTCCGATAATGAAGCAGAAGAGAAAGAGCAGGACAATTCCTCCAGGATAGTGAATTATCTTGGAGGAGGTGTCCGTGTGATTACAGATGGCATTGAGGCAGGGCAGGCGGCTAAGGAGAACGTGGCGGCTGGTGGCGGTGCCGCGATTATACCTATTCGGGCAGCACGCATTAATGATGTTGCTGCAATTAAACAAAATGAAGATAAGCAGAAAACGCAAAATATGAAGAAAGCAGAAAAGATAGTAGAGCATGATAGAAAAGGCATGGTTGAGATGTCTGTTCATAGCGAATATATGATAAAATCGCTGGAGAAATTACGTCTGGCAGGGCTGTGGAACTTGTATGGCGATGGCTGTCGTATTTATGCGGGAAAGGCAAGTGTGGCTAATGAGTACAAGGAAGTGCCTGTCTATAAATCATGGCACAATATTCTGGAACGGCATCGTAGATTGCTACCACGCTTGGTGGACAAGGCAATCCATTGCGAAGGAAATCTCACCGTGGACAAAGGCTGGCTGCTGAAGGAGGGCATTTACTACGTGAAAGGAGATGTGAGGATTTATGGCAAGGCCGCTGGCCCTGTTACACTGGTTTGCGAAGGCAAAGTGATCATGCGTGGTAGCGGGACTTTTGAACCATGTAAGGAGAATGTGCTGGTGCTGGCGCGAAAGGGCGTTTTCATTCTTGGCGAGGGCGCTACATACAAAGGTGAACTATGCTCCTTGGAAAGCGAGGTGCGCATTCTTGGTGATAGGCTGGTGTTTATGAAAGGCGGCATTTTCGGTCGCCGCATCGGGG
>JAFSTJ010000118.1 GCA_017450525.1 Victivallales bacterium
ATGTCCGCGCCCGCCATGTCGGTGGAATCAGATCCAGCGCCAACGACATGACCAGCGGCGAATACTCGTTACCGCTGTCAAAGACTATCGGATGCTCCAATTTGCCAGTGGTGCGCATCATAATGGCACACACCAGCGGCCCAAGCTGCGGCACGGCACGCTCGGGAATGGCCTCAAGAGCAGCACCAAAGGCCAATTGTGGATTATCCTTAATATCGCCCAGCTTCCTCAAATCCCCCAGTTCAGGCGGCGCTTCCCATCCAATCACCTTATTGTATATGTCAAGAGCCTTTTTCTTGAGACCTTCAGGAAACGCCGACTGGATATCCGGAGAGAGGAAGAGCCTGACAGGGTTAATGCCGGCTTTCGCAGACTCCAACACGGCATTCTCGTCCAGCAGGAATACATGAGCGTAAAAATCGCCTGGTCGCGGCTCCCCCCACCATCGTTTGCCAATGAACGTTGTTTGGGCCAAAACGGCTCCACCGCCCTTTTCCATTGGAAGATATGCAAACTGCACAGGGAATGCAGCCTTTCCCGTTGCCCCGCGCGTCTCCTCGTAACGGTATATCTCGTAAAGCTTTTTCGTGACATCAGACGTTACACCAGGTGATTGCTGGAACACCATCCATCCAATGCCGGTTTTTCCCCAAGGAGACGCTGTATAGGTGAATTGATGCATCATAATGAACCGCCTTTTCTGAAACCGGCATTTTTCTCGATTCCCCCCAGCTGACCATATTGCCACAGGATCCATAGCAGCGGATCCATGACGCGGAGAGGTTTTGGGGTTCCTTTTAAAACCAATGCACCATTTGATGGATCCACAACAGGTCTGCCGTCGGAATCAGTGGAAAATGGGTCCCGGCCTAATGCGCTTACGGCAAAGAAGGCATGATATTTGAACGAATGTTTAAAATTATTGGCGGTCTCCTGCAAGTCCCCCCTCGCCTCCATCCACTTGGAAACTTCATTGGAGTTGTTCTCGATGTCAGGCAAAACCAGTCGTCCAGGGATGCTGATGTTGGTGTTGAACCTGTCATTAAGCCATGCAGTCGGAAATTCTTCATTATGGTGTGGCAATTCATCAATTTTGGATAAGCACAACGCAGTTGGAATTTCCATCTTCCTGGTGTCTCTCTTGAAGTCGGCCAAAAGAGAATTGGCTTCCTCGGCCTTATCCCGTTCAAGCATGATTATGATTCCTTTGATTCTTTTTAAAACAGGGTAGTTATCATCCATTTTTCCAATAAGCTCTTCTTGCACATGCTCCCCCGCTGTATCCGTGATTGCGACAAGAAGACTCCTTTTGACAAACCACGGATCATCGAATAGCCGCTTGCAAGGATGAAGATACTTCAGGGAAAGCAGAAGCGGCGGATGTTCGTCGTCACGCCTGGTTGAGGCAAGCGTCCTATGATCTATGAATAGCCTTTTCTCATAGCCAATATAGGGATTATCCACGGACGCATCATCGTTTGCCGAATTCGAGTATTCGACGAATGCCCATTCCCAGTATCCGTTTTTTATCCCTTCTCCCCAGCGCGCGCCGTCGCCCTTGGTCAGGCAATGCCGCAGAGCAGCAAGGAAATGGCTCTTCCCTGAACTTGACGCTCCGACGATTGCGATGGGAAACAGTTTATGCGTAAACACCTCTTTTGGCATCCCGATTTTCTTTATGAAAGAATAGCAATGCTCGTTTGGACAGGGACTCTTTTCGCGAAGCAGCTGTTTTGTGTAGCAAAATGGGCAGACTAACTTCTTTTCCATCAGATTCCCTTCAGTGAATGCCCCCGAAGCAGACGGTGCGCCTGTTGTCGCAGACGGTGAACTTGTCGTTTTTGGAGCACCCATTGACGCGCCCGAGGAAGATGATGATGAAAACGGGTCGCTCGTCGTCTTGATGAAATGGTCTGGCATGGCTTAATGCTCCTTGTCTTGCTATGGAATCATTTTGGAGGTCAGATAATGGAATATGAATCTGGTTTGCTCCACCTTATCGGAGCAGGCAACCTCTACGCAGTCCCCCCGATTTACATTCCAGGAAGCTGGAAACGCGAAGAATTCACCAGATTGTACCCTTCCAGTCGGAATTGAAAACACGCGTGATCCAACTCCTTCCCTCTCTATTATGACATTGAGCGCAGGCAGAGGAGTTTTGCTCTCAGAAGTGACAACCATGCCATATTGGGGACGACTCCAAAACGATGCTTTTTGCCCATCTATGGCAACCGTTATCATTTTCCTTGATTCAGTCGGAGTCGGTTTAATGGGCATCTCCGGACCAAATGCCGTGTAACGCGTGCCAAATCGTCGCACCGACTGAATCACAGAGGCCAATGCCTGTGCCTCAGAATGGAATAAAAAAGGTTTGGAATTGTATTCCTCGCGGGTCCTGTAAATAGGCTCCGCACCAGCTCTTGATATAACGACTTCGAGCACGCCTTGCGGCCAGTTCGGAATCGAAAGGCGCGGAAGCCCTCGCTCACGAAAGAAAAACGCCTCCACCTTCGGCAATTCCGGCAATGACTTGATGGTCACCTCCCGCACGACCGGCTCCAATTGCTTTCCCCCCACTGTCAATGTCAGCTCATATCGGTATGTTTCGCCCGTAACGACATCATCATCCGCATATTTGCTCTGAGTGCCGGAAAGCAATATCCGCTTTCGTTCACCGTCATTAAACCGATTCAGCGACAGTTCCAGCCTGGCCGCCGGACTATATGACGGGATTATCCAGGAGAGATGAACTATGGCAAAAGTGGCGCACCCCTCCATGTCAATTTTGAATTCTTCAATACCTGGTGCGTCTAAAACGGGTGAACACAGGACATTTGCAAACCTGTTGACTCTCCCCTTGAAACATGAGAACACTGCATAGTAACAGGGCACGCCCACAGGAATCGCCCCATCGGAAAACTCCTGTTTGTCTCCCTTGTAAACAGTCAGGCCATCCTCGGGCGACAAAGGCTGCTCATTCTCTTTCCGGACAAGACAAAATGAGTCAGCCCGCGAACCGGGAACGACATGCCAGCGCAACATGACTTCATGCTTTTCCTCCACATTTACTTCCGCCGTAAACGTTTTTAGCGCGGGCAAGGCTGACGCGATTCGGTCCAAAGAAAGCTCTCTTGCCTTTTGCGCCTGGATTTCATAGGCATCTTCAAGCTGATTGCACAGGGAATCAACATTCTCAAAGGATAGTTCATCAATCTCCGGTATCAAAGAGTCGGCTTTGCCAAACTCAAAGCTTTTTAAATAAGCCTGAAATTGGGCTAGCAAATCGTCAGATTGACAAATCCGCCCTAAAAGCTCCTCCCCTTTTGAGTCATGGCCAAACACATCATCTGCATGACTAATATTTACAGTATTCAGCATATCAATTAACTATTCTTATTGTATAATCAGAACAACTTCCTTTTTGAAGTGCTGTGACCTGTTTGTTTGCGTGGAGCAGTTGCTTTGCCTGAATCTTCTGCCTCCTGCCCTTCATTTTCCTGTTGCTTTTGGCCAAGGTCCTTGTATTTTTCCTTGAATCCATCCACATAATCCCGATCGGCGTCACTGATTTTTTCCACAGACTCCTTGACAGAAGAAGCATTCTTGTTGAGGTCATCAAGGGCCTTCTCTCCATCATTTTTGACCGCCCCATTTTTCTCTTCAATCAGATCGCCATTTTTATCCAAACGCCCCTGTATGTCTGAAAGCATGCTAAAGCCGCCACGAAGGGAATGAACAAAGCCACCCTCCAGCTTGCGCAGTTCACCGTCAATCGCTTCCGTGTCCAATTTCATGAAAGTTCTCCTTATTCCAATTCATAATTGGAATTAGCTCCAATAGGCAGTAATTATCTGGTTTGCCTCCTCGGCGCGCTGCGCTATTCTGTTGGCGTACTGCTCAGCGGCCGCCGCCGCCTGCCGAGAGTCAGCCAGAGCACTTTGAGCCGCTTTGATGGCAGCTTCAACAGATTTCCTCAATTCATCCAGACGGTATTTTGCCTCATTTTGACGCGTCTGGGCATTGGAGATTGCATTTTCCAACTCATCTAGAGTCTGTTTTGTCTGATACTGCTTGTCATAAAAATCCTTCAGCTGGACATCGAAGCCATCAATCTCACGCCTAAGCTGCTCTACCCTGCATTCCTGCTCCGCTGCTCGTTCGCCCATCGTTTTGGACATGTTTTCACAATAATCGCAAATCGCCCAGTATCCACTGGGATCCTCGCCTTCTTTGCAGTAATTCGCATTATGCCTTGCTTCCCCCGCACTGTCATAATATCTCTTTTCTTCTGCACGAAAAAGCTCTGCCGCTCTCTGGCAACTCTCGGCTTCCTTCTTTCTACTCTCTATCTCGTATTTAGCCTTTTCAATCAATGAATCAAGACCTTTAAGCATATACTCGTGGTCCTCTTTCTTTTTCTCCAATTCATCTATCATCGGCTTAAACTCCTCAAAGACCCTTTCAGCAGCCTTGACAGCCTCATTTCCTGAGTTTTCTATCTGGGATAGATTTTGTTCATAGTTAGCCACATCCGAACGGCATGCGTATGCAAAGTTCTCAGCGGCGTCTCTCAAGGCATTGATGCTTTGCGTGTTTATTTCCATTACCACCTCCAGGTCATTACGAAAAATCCATCTCGTTGAGGCGGGCCACACAGCTGCGGGCCCTTTCATATCGCGAGAGCAGATTCTGCCAGCGCACCTCGAGCTGCTCAAGGCGTTCGGACAACATCGCCATCCTCGCCTTGAACGTCTCCCCCGAGTCTCCTTTCCATTGACTCGCCTCAGCATCCTTCGCCGCAAGAATAATGGCATACGCCTTCTTGACCTCAGACATCAGATCCTGCATTTGCGTAAAAATGCGGTCGCATTCATCTTCTTTGAAAGAGATATTCAAATCCATTGCTCAACTCTCTTCATTCTATCGACCTGAGAAATCACCCTCTGCCACTTTGAGTCGTCTAAAGTATTCCCCCTGCGCGTCAAAGAGTGCTTCGGCACGCACCTTTAGATTCTTGCATTGCTCCTCAAAGTGCAGCATCCTATCTTCAAAAGTCTTTCGGCTGTCAGCTTGCCAGCCATGCGCTTCAGCATTCGCCGATTCACATATTCTCCTATATGTGCTCACCATCTCATCGATGACAACGCCCATGTACGCTATCTTCCGTTCGGCTGCAGGTATATCGTCGATTATTATGCTCATTGTTTAATCTCCACTCCAAGTGCTATACGCAACGTTTCAATGTAGTTTGAAAGCTTGTTGCTTTCGTTTGCCAATTGTGCCAACGCCTCACCGTTCAATTGAAGCAGCGAGTTGATGACTTCCTTGAACTCTTCACCTTTCCCGTCCTCCCAAACCTGGCTTAACTCATTCTGAAGACGTA